>SLFE01000243.1 GCA_007124415.1 Waddliaceae bacterium
AAAAAGAAAAGCCCTACTAAGGTGTCATAGTGTATTTCCCGTCTTTGGGAGGACAAGCAGCGTTTAGGTCTCCCGGCGTCTCCTCCGGCTTGTTGATTCTCTTGCCGCCTCCAATTAGGTGCTTGCGGCGGCTCCATTGCTGATAATATCGGGATTAAAAATTCCTGCTATACCGACAATTGAAGAGGCTAAACCCGAGAGGATCTCATGCTTCCCTTTTTTCATTTCAGCGGCAGCGCGGCTTTTCAAGGGAGAGTCCAGGATAGTAGAAAGTCCCATGATTATAAAGGCTTGAGATAACGCAATGCCCGCGATTGGTAAAAAAATGCGCTTTTTCCAATTAGGAAAATTGTCGATTCCTATGATTTCGGTTGAAGTCGGGCCGCATTGGAAAAGTGCGTTTACTTTTCCTCCCCGCTCTTTCAAGGAACAGGGAGAAACCAGTCCCAGAATCCCCAGGGCTATACGCGAGGCGGCTGCGGCTATTGTTTCGAGGGCAATACGCCCGGCATTGCGGGCCTGGCCGGCGTCAAAGTTCAGCGCGCTTGCCGTTAATTGAATGGCAGTTTGGCCGGCACCGGATGCTAATGTCGATGGAGTTTTGATCATGGCGTGGCAAAGGGAGGCGAGGCGCGGTTTTGTTTTGGAATCTTTAGAAAATCTATCAATAATATCAATGTGCTCATCGATGATATTTTGAATCATAAAACGTCCTCTCCTTTAAATTCTGCAAGTGAGTCTTAAGGAGATTAATTCCTGCAGTTTAAAATGTCAATTATCAAATGGTATAAATCAAGAGTTCGGATAAAGCAGCGCGTAAATTCCATGGCAGGGAGCTTTAAGTCCATTGTTGATGTCTGTTTTTCCTTTATTCCATAGGGCTTTCTGCACATCTTCCCACTCCTTGAAAAGTGGTGCGTGTAATATTAGGTAGATTCCTCTCATGATGAAGTAAGGGCTTATCGAAAAACCGTAAATAGGGGCCCTGATGCGCTCTTTCCAGCCTTGGAAGGCGACGTACTCGGGGAATTTTGGCGGGCCGATCGAATCAAATCTATTTAAATAAGTCTTAACCTTTTCGGCTGTTTTCAGCGCCGCGCTCGGCGAGATCAGTCCCAGAATACCCAATGCTAATGTCGTCGCCGCGTAAACGGGGCCGGAAGCGGCCAAATGAGCGGCATTCAGTGCTTTTTTAGGGTTAAGATCAAGGGCGCTGTTGGTAAACTCAATGACGGAAAGGCAAGTATACTGGGTTAAAAGATATGGAGCCTGAGCCAACGCGAGATAAGCGGGGCATAAGCGTTTTCTTAACTCTGTATAGCCGTGCTGGTTCAATGTTTTGATATATGTATCAATTACTTGAATCATTTAATTTACCTCTTATAGGTTCTTTCGTTAAATAATATTAAATCCCGTTTAGTCATTATCATCAAGTGCTTTATGATTAACTTATTGATTAAAAAATGTCATAGGCGAACATTGTTAATCATCTATGCATCCATCCTCCCAATCCTGATAGATTTTCCTGTTACTTTTGAGTACACTCCCTAATAAGAACCTTAAATAGTTTCGATATTGACAAAGTTTTTAACCTTGTTGTCGGAGAGCGATAGATTCAGGGATCCGTCGTCAGCGAGGGAGTGGAAGAAGCCCTGGGTGATCTCTTCGCGGGAATGAAAAGAGATTTTTTGGTCGGGCCGATAGGGTACGGACCCGCGGTACCGCTCAATGAAAGGAGAAAATCCCTCTTTGAGGAAGGTGCTTAGGTATTGCCGGTAGATTTCGGTGAGCCGTTGGCGGATTTGACCGATGTCGAACTCTCTGCCGGCGACGCACGCCAATGAAGCGGCTTTGGTGGGAATGTAGCTGAGCTGCTCTTCTGTCATGTTGACATTGAGGCCGATGCCGTTGGCAATAAAGGTATGGCTGCGGGATGTTATGATATCGCAAAGGATGCCGGCGGCTTTTTTCCCTTCGATCAAAATATCGTTCGGCCATTTGATGCGGCAGGGAATGTCGAGCGATTTAAGCAGGTCGATGCAGGCAAGGGACAATACCTGGCCGAAATTTTGAAGATGAGGGAAGCTTTTCGGCGCGAACGAGCAGAATGTGATTGTGCAATTGGCGTTTTTCGGGGAGTCCCAGGAACGTCCCTCCCTCCCCCTTCCGCGCGTTTGCTCGTCGGCCGAAATGACCGTCAGAGCTTCAGGATCGAAGTCTTTATGATGTCTTTTGGCATAAAGGTTTGTCGACTCTATACAGGGGAAATGGAGGTGGTTGGTTTTCATTGGGCTAGTCTGTTGTTGATGTAGCTTTTGAGTGTGAGGCGCCCTTCGCGGATGTGCGACAGCATTTGACCGAAGGCATTGTCGCCCTCGCCGTAAGCGAGGATTTGCTTCCAGCTGCTTTGCTCTTCGGCTTTAAGTCCGAGCTGCTGCTGCAAACTGGCGAGCCTCAAGTAATTGAATGCGTAAATCGCTTCGTTTTCCGGGGTTTCGAACATATCGGCCAGCCGGCTGTGCAGCGCGCTCGCGTGCTCGTAGGCGTCTTCGTAGTTGCCACTTGCGATCAGCAGGGTCGTCTCGGTATAGTCGTGGTAGACGGGAAGGTTTTCCTTTTCAAGCCTTGTCAAAGAGTCGTCGATATAAATTTGCGCCGCCGAGACCTGATCTTTTCCGATCAGGGTTTGGGCAACTTTGCCCTCGTACTTTTGCCTGAGGTCGGGATGCCTGTCCATGAGCTTTTGAAGCGGTTCGAGGGCTGCGGCGCTTTCGTCTGCAGGGGCTTTAACAAATTGGGAGTAAGTGTAGTCGGCCCGGATATAGTCTTTTAAACTGCCGGCTTCCGTCGTTCGGGTGAGTTGGAAAAATATGGCGATTGCGAAAGCGAGCCCCAAGCCGGCGTAAAGAATAGTGGATCCGTACCGGTGAAGGAATTCCCTGATTTGATGTTCGTCAAAGATCGATGGTTTGGGATGAACGGCAGCGTCCGCCGCTGTTTTCTGTTTTTTCAATTTTTTCATCGCGTCTTCCCCCCCTTCAGAAAAGGATTGAGGTTAAGTATTATTTTGCACAAAATGCAGGTGATGCTACCTGCAATTATACATATTTTTACGTAAAGAATAAAGGACATTTTCTCATGACTCACGAATCCAGCGCCACATCTGCTGCAGAAGAGATCATCAATCTCGATATTTCAAAAATTTCTGTTAATCCGTACCAGCCGCGCCGTTATTTCGGCAAAGAAGAGCTCGAAGAGCTGGCGGAATCGATCAAGTCGGTCGGTTTGATCCAGCCTCCCGTCGTCAGGTGGAACGCACAGCGCAGCTGCTATGAGTTGATTTCAGGGGAGAGACGGTTCAGGGCCGCCCATTTGGCGGGGCTGACCAATATTCCCGTGATTTTTCGCAAAGGCAACGACGACTTTTCCGCCGAAGCGGCCCTGATCGAAAATATTCAACGCGTCGATTTGAATCCGATGGAAATTGCCAGGGCGCTTCAGGATTTGAAGCAATTCGGCCTGACGCAGGACGATTTGGCAAAACGGGTGGGCAAGAGCCGCTCTTCCATTGCCAACTATCTGCGCCTTCTCGACCTTCCTCTTTCGGTTCAGCAAAAAATTGAAAGAAATGAAATTTCGCTTGGGCATGCCAAGGCGATATTGTCTTTAAAAGAAGAGTGCGATCAAAGAAAACTTTGCGAGATGATCGCCGAGCAGAACTTGTCGGTCAGGGAGACGGAAAAAAAAGCCGGAAATCTGGAAAGTCCCGGTTTTCGCCCGATGCCGGTCCCGAAGGAAAGGGATGTCCACCTTGAGCATGTATTGGAAAAAGCGCAGCAAAAGCTTGGAACAAAGGTGTCTGTTCAGGGCAGCTCCGAAAGGGGGCGCCTCTGTATTGACTATTACAGTCTGGACGATCTTCAACGGGTTCTTGAGCTTATAGGAGTTGAGGAATAATGGAAAAACGGTCTGAGATTTCCATTGAAGGGATGACGTGCGCCGCTTGCGTAAAAAGGGTGCAAAAATCCCTTAAAAAAAATCCCGGCGTGATCGAGGCGAGCGTACATTTTGCCACAAATAAGGCCGTTGTCACATACGACCCCAGAATGGTGTCAGAGGAGGCCATTCTTGCATCCATCCATGAATCAGGCTATGAAGGGGAGATTCTTGACGAGGCGCATCTCAGGAGAATGCCCGATATCAACGAAGAGGTGCATTTCAAAAAATTCGTCGCGGCCGCGCTTTTGACTCTTCCTTTAATGCTCGATATGATCGGCATGTTTTTTGGCCTTGAGCACCCTGTTCCTTATTGGATTCAAGCGGTGTTTGCGACGGCGGTCCAGTTTTGGTGCGGCTGGACGTTTTACAAGGGCACGTATTATTCCCTAAAAGCCCTAAGCGCGAATATGGACGTTCTAATAGCTTTGGGCACGTCGGCAGCTTACGGCTTTTCTTTGTTTGTGTGGTTTTTCGCGTTGGATGAGCCGCTCTATTTTGAAATCGGAGCCATGATCATCACTTTGATCCTTCTCGGCAGATGGATGGAGGTGAGGAGTAAGCGGAGAGCTACGTCTGCGATCAGAAAATTGCTTGATTTGCAGCCGCGCACGGCGCAAGTGAGGCGGGACGGACAGTTTGCCGGGCTGCCGGTCGAGGAGGTTTGCCACGGCGATATTTTTATGGTCCGTCCCGGAGACAGCATTGCTGTGGACGGCATCGTCCGCGAGGGGGAGTCGGCTGTGGACGAATCGACGCTGACTGGCGAGAGCATTCCGGTCTATAAGGGCCCCGGCTCGGAAGTGTTTGCGGGGACGTTGAATGCCAATGGTTCGTTGATAGTCGAGGCGACGGGCATTGGATCGGAAACCATTTTGAGCCGCATGGTCAAACTTGTGCAGGAGGCGCAGGACTCGCGCGCGCCTGTTCAGCATCTCGCCGATAAAATTTCCGAAGTGTTCGTCCCTGTTGTGATCATGATCAGCGCAGCTACTTTCATGGGATGGGCCCTATTCGGAGCGGGCTCGGCGGAGGCGCTGATCAATGCCGTTGCCGTTTTAGTTATCGCCTGCCCTTGCGCCTTGGGACTGGCCACGCCGACAGTGATAGTGGTGGCGACCGGCCGGGCAGCTGAGGTCGGCGTCTTGTTCAAAGACGCTAAAGCTTTTGAAACGGTTCAGAAAATGGACGTGCTCATCGTCGATAAGACAGGAACGCTGACCAGGGGGCAGCCGATGGTTCAGGAAGTAGTCGCAGAGTCCGGAAGCCGGTCCGGCGATGTTTTGCAAATTGCCGCCTCGCTTGCCCACCGCTCTTCCCACCCCCTATCAGAAGCGATTGTCGGCTTGGCGCAAAGAAGTCATCTGCCGCTCGAGCCGGTGCACGAGTTCGATTCTTTTGCCGGAAGAGGGATCGCCGGCACCAAACGGGGTGTGAAATGCGCTTTGGGATCGGCCCGCTTTGCCAAGGAGAACGGAATTTCTTTTGATGATTTAAGGGTCGAAAAGTGGCAGGAGGATGGAAAAAATGCCGTCATCGTCTGGAAGGAAGAGAAGGTTTTAGGGTATATAGTCATTGAAGATGAAATCCGCGACACAACTCCTCGCGCCGTCGAACTTTTGCAGAAAATGAAAATTCCGTTATTGATGATCACCGGCGATTCTTTGCATACGGCTGCGGCGGTTTCAAGCCGCCTTGGGATTGAACAGTATCTTGCCGAAGTGCTCCCCGATGAAAAAGCGAAAAAAGTCCAGGAGGTAAAAGACTCCGGCATGGTTGTCGGCATGGTAGGCGACGGCGTGAACGACGCTCCCGCCCTGGCCACGGCCCATGTGGGCTTTGCCATTGATTACGGCAGCGATGTGGCGATTGAGGCTGCCGATATCACCTTGCTAGGAGGCGATTTGATGGGTGTTGTCAAAGCGATAGACTTGTCGAAGACAACCTACAGAAAAATTCGGGAAAACCTCTTTTTTGCCTTCATCTATAATATCCTGGCTATTCCTTTCGCCGCTTTTGGATTGTTAAATCCGGTCATTGCCGCTGCGGCCATGGCGGCCAGCTCGCTTTCGGTAGTGGGCAATGCCCTTCTTCTCAAAAGGTGGACCCCTAAACGATGATATTGCGGATCGATTATTTGGCTTTTGGTTTGGCGGCGGCGGTTTTAGCCGGTTTTATCATTCTGCTGATTAAGAAAAATCGCGAGATTCCTCCCCACTTTCTCTATTCGCGCCTTGACAACTTTTCTGAAAAAACAAAGGGGCCGCATATCCGGTATCAAAGTTATGAAAAGGCTCTTTTTCTCCTTTCCATCCTATTTTTGCTCGCAGCGTTTTTAGATCCGAGAATGATGTCCAGCCTTGGAGGGGAGAAGGCAGAGCCCCTATACACCGAGGGAAGGCTCGTCTACTTTATTTTGGACGTTTCCGGATCAATGAGGGCGCACGTTGTCGATCTGCGGGAAGGAAAGGAGGAGGCTTTTCCGACAAGGCTTGAGCTCCTCAAGGAGATGACAGCCGAATTTATCCAAACGCGTCCTCAGGATTTGATCGGGCTCGTGAGTTTTGCCCGCGCAAGCTGGGTGTTGTCGCCGCCGACTCTTGACCGAGGCATATTGAAGCGTGAACTTGAAAAGCTTGATGTCGTTCCGGACAGGGATTACGATGGAACGGCGATCGGCTATGCCATATATAAGACGGCGAGCCTGATTGGCGCTGCCAGGAGCTTCAGCGAAAAAGATGAGTCCTATGATATCGAAGGGGCGGCGATGATTCTTGTCACCGACGGCTTTCACAGCCCCCACCCAGAGGATGCGGGAAAAAGATTGAGGACAATGGGAATCGAAGATGCGGCGGCCTTCGCCAAAGAGCAGCAGGCGCACCTCTACATTGTCAATATCGATCCTTTGATCCATGAAGAGGAATTCGCTCCGCAGAGGCGTCTGATGGAAAGAGCGGCGGAGGCGACAGGAGGAAAATTTTTCGCCGCTGAGGACTCCATACAATTAGAAGAGATCTACAGAGCGATTGATGAACTGGAGGAATCAATTGTGCCTGAGCTTCCCGTGTTTTTTGTTCGGCGGCTCTCTTTTTATCCTTTTTTGAT
>SLFE01000017.1 GCA_007124415.1 Waddliaceae bacterium
AATTTAGAAGGAAAAGTTGAGGAAATAAATAGGAGCGCAGTCCATTTTGGAAGGGTTCAAAAACTTTTGTATGAATGCGGGCTGACAAATTTGGACGGCAGTCCGGTTAAAGCTCTTGAAAGTCTTAAATTGCCGCCGCTTACAGATAAGGAGAAAAGCAAGCTTACTGATCTTCTTAAACAAAAGATTATAGTGGACGACGAGAGCAGGGGGCTTAAACTTTCCGTCAGCATTAGCGAGCTTCTTCTTTCTTTAGATAAGCAGTATCCGATCAAAAGTTTGGAGATATTCGGAAGCGCCGTTCTCAAAACGTTGGGCTCTGGGTATATCACTCGTTGCCTTGAATGCGCTTTGAGCCATGTCGGGGGAAGTCAGGATTGGCTGGGTGAATTGAGTGCAATCGACGTAGGAACCGCTCTTTCCGATGTTGATGTCCGAGTGCAATTTAAGACTCAATTGGAAAATATACCTCAATTAGCGACAGAATTTATCATTGCAGAATTGGCGGAGAAAAATGAACTCAGCAACCAGCCTGAAAAGCTTAAAGGCGCTTTGGTTGGATGCGGAAAAAGTTTGCGGGGAGTGCGTCCTGAAAAGTTGCATTTGGAAGCGGTCAAATTAGCTTTTAATAAATTGCGCTTTCCAAAACCGGAAGACAAAAATCGTTTTGCCATCTGGGCTATAGGGATGTTTGATGTGCTGCATGTACATAAATTCGAGCGGGCGTGGGGGATACATACGACAGGATCTCTGTCGATTGACCTCTATGAGGCAGTCAAGAACAATTATAAAAAAGAGATTCGTCCGGAAAGCGGGCTGATGAATGGATGGCTTGGCCTCTTTGACCTGCTGCAGGCAATCATGCGCCCAAGCGATAAGTGCCTGGAGGAGGCTAATTGGACAAAATCCCTTGTCGGCTATGTCAGGGGATACAGCCATTTTGATAAAGCTTCATACTCTGCATTTCCAGCAATAAAAGAAGTTCCCGGCCTCATTCGCAAGGCTCATCTCAACCACTTCAGGAAAGAGGCTGCGGCAGGAACGGCGCTTGTCATCCAGGCTTTGGAAGTTCTGCAAGAAAGAGTCGATGAGGCCGATCTTAGAATAATCGTCCAAAAATGCACTTCCGTCTGGAATAAGGGTCCTGAGACGCTGGTAAAAAAACTTCGGAGTTTTACGGAAGAAGAATGCCGTATAGATCAACTTTTTCTAGAACTGAAATTATTTGAGCCGAAGCAATTTGTGTACGACAATCTATGCTCGCCGCATCAAAGCGTCAAGATTCAGTGCGGAGAGATTTTCTTCATCAACCTTCGCTGGGATTGCCTGCAGATAATGCCGCTTCTAGATCGCCTCGAACTTCCTCCTATTGAGCGCCACGTCCATATGCCGGTTGATTTTCCGGTTAAGGATTTAAGGGAAAAGGGGCTTTATTTGATCGACAAAGGAGACTCTAAGGGGCTCAATCTCTATTTGCTGTCCAGATGTTTTGAGGAGAGGGTTTCAATCGATTCGGATTTTGTCAAAAGGCTGCCGAAATTGATCGGAACCGATGAGATAAATCAAGCTGCCGGCTTTTTTGAAATCAATGAAAAATTGGATCACATCGACAACACCTTAACTTTAATTGAATCTTTTTGCCATGCGGCAGATAAAAGGCTTAAAGAGGCTGCTGCACTATTGATTAAAGAGGAAATGAATGAATACTGCGATGACCGAACTTTGTCAATCCTGTGCGAATTTGCGCTTAAAATCAGCGCCAGCGTTGGACTCAAGGCATTTATCAAAGCGGCCGGTAGAATTTCAGCAAAAATGCGGATAAAACTTTTTTTGCGCATAGCAGAATCGACAAAGGTTTCCGGTTTGCCACCGAAACAGCTGGCAAGGGCTTGTCACATAGCGCTCTTGGATTCCGTCGATGGTTTTGTTCCGGAAAATCTCGAGAGGCTCTTATTAAGTATTGTCGAATACCTGTCTGAGGCAGGCTGTACAGAAGATGCCGAGAAAGCCTTGTTTCTGATCGGATATAATCTGAGTTTTAAAAACGGGATTCATATTATGGATCCTCTTTATCACTATTGTCAAAATCTTAAGGAGCGATGCCCGCTAGAGTGTTATGGGCTTTGGGAAGCTCTTCAAGACAAGGATTTGTGGAAGAATCAGAGAAAATCAAGCGACTATCGCATTTTTTTAGCCGGGTTGGCATATCAATTGTACTGCAATAATGAAACGGCGGCCGCAGAAAGGGTTCTTGCTGTTTTAGTGCCGACGATTCCAAGGCCTCCTGATTCGAAACTTGCCGTCATATTAAGAAAAATCGGAAAGAGACAGAGTGCCTTGTTGGATGAAATATGGGACGAGCATCGTGCCAATTTTGGACAAAAGCTTCGGGAAATGCAAAACTATCTTTGCATCGGAAAAAGCGGCAAGAAAGGTCTTAAATTGAAGCTCATTGAAAATTGGCTTGAAGAGGGAAAAAGCGACGAGGCTGTCAATGCTCTTCAAAAATTTCAATTTTGTGAAGGTAGGGAAGTGTTTGAAACCCTCTGTTTGGTCATAAACACTTTAATTGATCAGAACCGGCCGAATATTGCATTGGATCTGCTGGATAAAATGAAGGCGCTTGATTATTCCGATTGTTTTCCATTAATTCTTCGGTGTCTGGAAAGCGGCTGGGGTCAAATCGAGAGAGCGCGGCTTTTTCAAATAGTGCAGAAAATCGTGGAAAGAGATGATGCACAATACACCGCTCGCTGCGCTTCACTGACAATAAATTACCTCTCGGAACAGTCACCTCAAAATAGGTTGCCCGATGACGTTATAAAAATGATCGGGAATATATTTTTAAGGCTGATGAAAGATCTGAGGGAGGGCCCCTTTTTCGAAATTTTGCGAAAATGCCAAGTTTTCAACTTACCGGTGCCGGAGAGTCATTTGGCCAGATCGTTAAAAATTACGGAAAATCAAGTCGAAAACGATCCGTCGGCGCTAGCGGTTGCCGGATTTTTATTGAAGCAAAAATGCGTCCATTCAAAACCCTTGAAGGATAGTCGAACGAGACTGATAATCACTTTATTTAACTACCATTGCGCCCGCAATCATTGGCATGAGGCTCTCGAGAGGCTACATCAAGTAGCGGACCATGTCGACAAAAAAAGGATCATCGCATTTTTTAAAAAGCTGAGCATTTGTGATTATTCGCCGAATCCAAAGCAAATTCAAAGTATGGCTGAAACTGCGATAGGGATAAAATATTATGATGCCGATTTTTGGATAGATTTAGTTGAGCAGGCTGCCGCATCGGAAAACAACTTGGTCCGAAGAGTCGTTTGCGAGGCGGCATTGAAAGGTTCTGTGCCGGCATCGGTGGACCCTGAAGTTGAGCCGGTTTTTTATGAAAACTTATACTGTCTCGTGAGCCATTTAACTTTCGAGCAATTTACCGACTATCTGAGTTATTTCATTGATATGTTGATTTCAGCGCCCTTGAATGACCAACTATTGAATGCCCGTTCCATGTTTTTAAATAAATGCTGGAAAGAGCGGGATCGATTATCTCCCGAGAAATGGAACGAACTAAAAAGTAATGTTTTGCTTTATGACCCCTTTTTGGATCTTTGTCGGGAGCATCCGCTTTTTAAAAAAACTTGCTTGACGATAGCTCAAATTTATTTGTCCGGGGAACACGATTTACCTGACTTTAAAGTGGCAATAAGCTTCATTTTGGCAGTCTTTTATCCCGATAACGACCAAGGCTTAGAAATGGGGGTAAAAAAGGACTTTGAACCCTTGTTTCTTTTATTTAAATCATCTCACTATAACAAGTATTTCATTCCGAATGCGTCACTGTCTAATAATAAAGACTTTTTAATGATCAATGAAATAGCGAAGTGTAATGAACTTCCCGTTCATTTGTTGGAGACAATGGTAAAAAGGAATTGTGAAGTCTTCGAAAAAAATATTCACATTCAATTCGATCAGGTTGCAAGCATCTTTCGTCTTGTCGAAAAACTTCTTATCGCAACCAGGGAGGCACCTGCGAAAATAGATATGGACCTCAGCTATTCCATTGTCTTTCCCCTCTATCAGGCAGTTGGCCTGTCCGAAGAAGGTTTGTTGTTTGATGAATTCAATCGAGTCATCAATGAGCTTGTTCAGCAAAGGCATATTATGCGGCTATTTCCAGTTCACGTTGATAAAATAGATGCTAGGCAGAAGGAACACTATTTGCGCGCTGTTATTCTTTTAAATTATCTTTCGAGGAGATGCGGCCCTTCAGTCCTGAATGATATTGAAAACTTGATTGGAAAGATTGAAGAGCTTAATGTCATCCCCTTGCAGGCTATTTTGACCTCTAAATTGTCTTTTTATTCCTGTAAATTGCAAACAATTTCGCAAAAATCCAACGAACATGCAGCTTGCATCAAAAAGATTTACAATCTCTATATTGATAATTATGAAACGCTATTGGAAGTGCATAGGCATCTTGAAAGAGACATAGATTACATTGCGGACATGTTTTTCTCGAGAAAAAATGTAAAAGATTTTGAACGCTTCCTTAAGGTGATCTATCAGTCTCTTGACAAAGATAGCGGTATTCAAGGGGCCTTGCTCTTACTGAGGGCAATTTTTAATCATGCCAAAACCATTGCCTTTTTTTCAGGTTCGCAGAATTCAAGCATAATGGCCCTCATCAAGAAAATCTTGCTCAAAATCGTAGAATCAAAGACAAATCAACCGGAAAAAATACTGTCGGCGCTCATTGGCTATTGCACCTTGATACTGACTCATTACAAAGATGTTGAGCAGTCGTATAAGGAGTGGCAGTTTTGGGTAGAAAAAGTTAGATCCAATGAAGATTTCAGGCAATGCCCCAATGAGTATTATTCATTTTTGAGCCAATGTTTTGCTGCCGAAAAATTTGATATCGAGGTGCATGCTGAAAGACTCTGCCGGCAGCTGATAGTTAATAATTCGCTGTGCAATGACAACGTTGTCTTTTATAACGCCTTTGTCGATTTGCTTCAGCTTGGCGCGCAAAGGAAGATGCTTAAAAATACACTTGGCAAAGGATATTCTCAAATGCTCGGCTGTGTCAAACGATTTTTTAATCGAGAACTAGGAATTGATAAGTGCTCGATCGCCAATCATGCTGTCATTTGCCAGTTTACTATCGATCTTGGTACCATTATGAAGTTGATGGGGAGCAAGAAAGGTAAGTGCGTGCTCAAAGATCTCATTAACATGAATCTCGAGCTCATGCCTACGTCTGAAATTGTGCTGCTCAATGACGGCAAGGAGTGGAGATTTGAGTTGCCCGGATCTTCAGCTCGTTTAATTTCGCCTCATTACATGACCCTTCAACTTGAACTTTTTAAAACATTGCTATATGCCTCTGATCAGTCCGATTACTATGAATGTATGAATAATTTCATATCGTTTGCCGATTATTTATTCGATCCCGAATTTAACGCTGCTATCAAAAACTTTGATTCTAAAAATTCGGCAGACCGGCTGTGGCTCGCCCATATTGAAGAAGGAATTATCAAGTTTTTTACCGACGGTGGTCGCAGCCTGACCGATTCGAACAAAAAGGTTACAAGCGAGGCGGCGATTTCAGTTCTCAAAAAGATTTTCTCCGTCGCTAGAAGCAATACCCCTTTGCGTCTGTTTTTCAAAAAAATTCTATCCGGAATTGAAAGCGTGATTTTACCTGATGAACAAAAGTCTCTTGAAGTTTTAAGGAATCTTTCATTGTGAACTTTTCGGGATTGTTTTTACTTATTTTATTGATTAGAGTATAATTTTAAGTGATTAATATTGAGGTTTTTTATGTTATTCAGGCGTGCCCTGGTATCCTTTTGTTTGCTTTTTGGCTGTTTTGTTTATGCCGCCGAGGGCGCGAATCTTCATGCCATTCTTGTTGTCGATACGAACGCCTATGATTTGCGTGAAGCGATGATCAGTAATTATTGGTGCTGGCAGATCCAGCTGAAAAGCATTGCCCGCCACAGCGATCTGGATTTGAAAACCTACATCTTTAAAGACGACAGAGCTAATTCAAATTTTATTGACGAGTTGAGAGGCCTTTCCGTTGACTCCGACGATGTGATCTTATTTTATTGGTCGGGCCACGGCTTTAGAACGAACGAAAAAGACGCCAGCGACAATCCTTGGCCAAGTTTTTCCTTTAATGGCGAAAGCGTGGGTTTTGATCTGGCAGAATTGACCGGCTTTTTAAACGGAATGCATCCTAGACTACTCATTTCGATCGCCGATACCTGCAATAATTACATTCCCGATCTGTTTGCTCCCCCTATAATGTCGATTAAAAAAATGCAAAAAATGGATGTGCCGCCGGCGCTTAAATCGAACCATTACCGATTGTTCAGGGAATCGTCGGGTGTCATTATGGCCGCAGGCTGCCAGCCCGGTCAGTATGCTTGGGCCTATATACCGATCGGAAGTATTTTTACTCTTTCTTTTATGGATGCTTTAAATGATCTGACTGCAAGCAGCGACGACATCAGCTGGGAGTTGATTTTTCAGACGACTCTGAAAAATTTGGTGGATTACGAACCCCCTGATGAACAAACGCCGGTCATCGATATTAATTTAAAATAGGTAACTTCACATGTTCACAGTTTTACTATCAGCAATTTTAGCGTTTGGCTCTCCGAATGAAGTGCAAAACGCGGTTTCCCAATCGGTTTTTCAAAGTATTGAGCGGTCGCATAAGATAGCGCTTGTCGAGTTTGACCCTTCTACTAATCAGATTACGGGAAAAATATTGAAACAATTTGAAAACAACGATTTGATCCTGCTCAAGTCTTATCTGCTTGATGGCAGCAGTTATCATTTCAACAAAACCAAAACTTGCCTCTTCATCCCGCAATACGCTCTCACGTTTTCCGATTCCGAAGATGTTGTCATTCTGATCAGCCCATCCGGAAAGCAATTGAAATTTCAGTTCGAAGGAAAGTCGAAGATTCTTGACTACGATCCTATGTCGGATTTTATGGATCGGTTACTCGTTTTATAACCCCTGATTGTGACCCTAATCCGCGGTGAGCGCTCTAGAAAATGATTAGATTTTTCATC
>SLFE01000162.1 GCA_007124415.1 Waddliaceae bacterium
AGCCTATGAATTAGTTGCAAACGTACACAAGCTTGACCTTGAACAGGCAGAGATCGCCGAATGCTTTGAACTCTGCATGACTATTGCAGCTCAAGGCAGCATGTCCGCTGAAAAATTGGCCGCAGGACTCACCGAGTTCGGTCTTGAAGATGCCCCTTTTAAGGATCGTTTAGCTCTTAGCGAAAGGATTGGATCGCAAACAGTGGGCACATATGGAACCTTGATCCATAATTTCACTAAAAGTGCCGGTTTTTTAAAAGATATCCTAAGCGTTGAGGGACATGATCGCCTAAAACTCTGCGAAAAAATTGCTGGTAAGGGAGATTGGGCAAGCATGGCCTTAGCAATATATTTTGAAGAGCTTGGCCTTGATGAGTTGCCGGTTTCAGATCGTCTTGATTTATACCGGAAAATGGTGCGCCAAGGGCAGGGGGCCGCATCTGAAGTGGTCACTAAATTTACTAAACTGAGGCTGGATAATCTATCACTTTCCGAACGTTTTGAGTTGTGCAAAGAGATCATCGCGCAAGGAGACGATGCGGCAGCTAAAGTGCTCAGTCATTTGACTCTTCTGGGGCTGGATAATGCATCTCTTTCCGATCGTTTTGATTTAGGCATGAAAGCTATAGTTCAAGGCAAACATGCTGCACGCGTTTTGACCCAAATTTATGATGAATTAAAGATTGGTGAACTTCCGATTGACAAGCGCCTTAAGCTTTACAAGGCAATGATGCGACAAAGAAGTGTACAGGCAACAATATGGCTTCTTAACAATTACGATCACCTCGGTCTTGATGAGGCACCAAGCTCCGAACGTCTTGATCTTGCCAAGCTGATCACCAAAAATGGAGAGGTTGCTGTACAATATTTAGCTGCAGGTATTATCGATTTCATTCGTGGATCATATGTGTCTGAACGGCTTGAATTGTACGACAGCATCATGTCCCATGGAGAAGGTGCAACAATTGAATTGGCTTGTAACTACAGAGACCTTGGACTGAATGAAGAGTCATTCCCTTTGCATCTGGCCTTTTGTAAGGAATTATCAGATGAAACCTTTGAGGATCCTTCGCTTTTGGCAAAACTCTTTACAGAAAACAGCAATGACCAGGAAAACCTGCAATTACTTTTCGAGGCCATTGGGTTTAGCCACCTACATCATTTCAGTCAAGAGGATCCTTTTGAAGCATTTGACAGATTCCTTTCCTACAATCCGAAATTAAGCGCTCTAAAACCACTCTACGACGAGATCAAAAAAACCAAGAATCCAGTTCACAAACAACAATTATTCCGTTGGGCAGTGTACACTGCAGAAGTTTTATACGATCTTGATCCGGGCCGAACTACTCTAATATCAGAAAACGGATTATTGAAGGCTATCCATGACTTCCGCAACCCTTCGACACGGCATCCCTTGTCAAGGCAGCTCAGTTGTATCCCGATAGAAAAACTGAAAAAGGTTCACGAGGAAGCTCAACCACAGACTTGGAGCAAAGTGCCCTGGATAATTCTTTGCGACATGCAGAGAACAGGATTTTCAGAAGAGTGGACACTATCAATTCAGGAAAAAATTCATAAGAATTCCCGTTGTTTCAAGGATGGAAAACGGCTTCAAGCTCTAACGCAGCTATTGCAGACGGTCATTGAAATCGCCCCTTACGATAAAGGGGAAGTGCAAATGATTGAAGCGGCGATTTCGCAAGCCTTTGATCACGATACGAATATGAAGCTGAAAGCCAATTTAATTACCAACGACCTGCACTCCCTATCAAATATCATAAATATTTTTGGGAAAGAGGAATTTTTAAGCTGCTTGAGATCGAAGAAATCTGGTCAAACCTTTTTTGCTGAAAAATTCCAAGAACTTTTTAAAATCGAGGAACCAGAAAAATTTGAGGAGCGTTATCAAAAAACATTAGGGAAATTCAGAGATCAAAAAGCCCTTATCACCTATTTGGGTTCAGTGATGCAGCTTACCGAGAAATCTTTAACTCCTGTTAAGGAGATGCTGAATCTTTACGTCAATTCTGTTCTGGATGGGACATTTCCGGGAATAAGATACCAGACGAAAGAGAACCCTCAGCTTGAATTTTTATCGGAAAAATATGAGGGGTTAATAGACGATTGGAAAAGAGCGGAACCTCCCGAGAAATTACAAGTAGAGGATGTCAAAAATGTTACAACTAATTACAAAAAGTTTTTAAAGGATAAGATATTCATTCACGGACATTTGGATCCTGAAAAGTTTCCATCTCTTAGGAATTATCTCTACGGAACTGATACAAAGACTATTGCGGACGAAGATCCGGAGGAAAGAAAGTTTGAAGCCCTGGCTATAGACCTTTGCAATGAAAATATAAAAGCTGAGGAGTTTGTAAATCAGGTTTTTCAGCTTTCTTTAGACCTTGACGAATTTGCAAACGATCTTAAGTCACTGATTCCCAAAAAAATCATGGGAGAATTTACAATCCAAGAAAGCGATGATGCCTGTGACCTTCTTATGCTCGGAACAGACGTCCAAGGGAGCTGTCAGAGGGTTGATGGAAATCCAGAGCTCAATAAGTATCTTGTGTCTATCATAATGGATGGAGAATTGCGCCCCATTGTAGTCAAAGGGAAAGGAGGCACAATCGTTGCAAGGAGCCTAATGCGTCTGATGTGGGATGAGAAAAACCAAACCCCTGTCATTATTCTGGAAACAATGTATGCGAACACAAACGACCCGTCAATCAAAGAAGCAATTAAAGATAAAGCGATCGAGAAAGCCAAAAAGATGAGCATCCCTCTCATCAGCATGGAGTTCGGAGAAGGCCCTGAGTATCCTCTTGTCGAATCTAAAGGAGGACGTGCCCCAGGCACCTATTGCGACGCTTTCGGAGGAGGAGTTAAGGGGCTCTTTGAAGTTCAAAACTGCTTTGTTCTTTATTCACCCGAATCTGAAGAATAGCTGCTTAAAATTTATCTTGATCTCACAAATTAATGATATCTTAACATTAAATTAATTTTTTATTATTATCTACACAATATAATTAAGTTAAATAATTTTTTCACAAAAGGATAATATAATATGGGACCAATTAATAATATTAAAATCACTCATGAAGCAGGAGACGAATTTAAAGTAAATCCTGCTCAGCAAACTAAAAAAGCTCTTCCATTCGAGAAGTGGGGTATAATTGAAGCGGGCAACCGCAATGAAATAACCGCTCCACCGTCTTCTTCTGACCTCGTCACTTCCGTTGCCAATAGCGCTTTATCAGCTGCCAATGGATTCGTAGGCGGAGCCTGTTATATAGGCAGCGGAGCTTTGTCCATATACTATGGGACCAAAAAATTCGTCAATTGCAGCAAAGAAGTAACTGAGCAAGGATTGAAGGCACTATCAGAAGTGGCAACTCCGAAAGAGGAGCTGACGAAAATGTTAAGCAGGTTCAGCGCTCTTCCTGCCGGAGGCATCGTTTACCTTAACGGAGCGCCGATCGTTTATGAGGTTCTCAAACAAGGGGCTATGCTAGCCATAGGGCGAGGATTCGTTGGCCAGATCGGCTCCTCCCTTATCGCAGCCTCAGCGCTTCCCACTGCGCTCCCAATGGTAGCAGGGGGAGCAATGGTAATAACTCCTACGGTTGTCGTTATCGCTAAAAACCTTGCAACAAGATATTTCTTTCCTAATGAAGAAAGCAATATCAGCGAAAGAACAGCCACAGTAACCGCCATCGAAGACGTATCCGATGCCAACTTGATTGCGAGCGAAGCGGCAAATACCAGAACATTCTCGGACGACAATGCGGGCATCGCCTTCAACACCTATCAGAAGCTGAAGAACAAAGGATCTGACTTGACACAGAACGATTTTAACAATGCGGTTAAAGCGGCCGAGAAGTCAAAAAGCGGCGATATTTCTGTCGATGTTGGCGAAGTTGAAGCTCTACTTCAATGGATAGAGCAAAATCATGATGAATTGAAACAAGGGTTTATATCTGCCGGCATTTCGGAGGAGCAGTTCAACGAGACAATCAGTTTGATTGAAAGAGCTACTGCGTAGGCTGGGACATGCGCGAACAACGCAACTGGATCTTAAGCTGCGGCCACTCTTTCATCACTGTCAATTCCGGGGGCAACTTATTGAAGTGATTGCGCTCCAAATTCAGATCAACAAGTCTGACTAATTTGACCAAAGAATGAGGCAAACCCTCAAGGCGATTGAAAGCCAAATCCAAATGTTTCAGGTTTTCCAAACTCCCGATTTCATCAGGAAGAGCTGTCAACTTGTTCCCCGACAAAATGAGAGTCTCAAGGCTTCTTAGAAGTTGAATAGAGGAAGGCAGTTCCTCGGTTCCGGAAAAGCGAAGATCCAACAGGGTCACGCCGCTCAATTTGTCGGCCGGTCCTAAAATATTTTTAGGGTTTTCGCGATAAAAGGCATCAAATGTTTTCCAATCAGGATGCAAGAGTTTTTTCCCCTTCTCGGCTATCAGTTTTCTCAGGGAGCAAACGTCGCCGCTGCCGCTCTTAAGCAGGCGGCAGGCAAGTGCTGTCCACTCCCCAGAGCTTTTGGGGCCGAATCCTTCCAAAGGCCACTTCCTCCTTAAACAGTCAATCTTGAAATACAAGCTGCTATTATCGGCAAACTTAACGGCCTTGACCTCGCTCTGCTCCCCGCAGCAGTCTAAAATACGGCATAACAACCTTTGATATTTATCTTCGATGATATCATGCCAAAGGCGGCAGACCCGCCGTACAGATGCATCATTTTTTGCGTCGTCTAGTATGCCGCACAGAATCTCAGGAGGAAGCATTGATATAGTAGCTACAGGATCCATACTAAAATACTATATTGAATAGTTATATTAATTTCAATATGAAAATATAACGAACGTTTAGATTAAATGAGATAAAAATTTCTTCCCATTAATCAAAGAAATTACTATATATTCAAACGGGAGGAGATAATATGATCAGCAGAGATCCACAGTGCAGGGCTATCCGAAGGCCCCTTTTTTTTGCCCTAAATTCTTATTGGAAGAATCATTTAATCCTTTATGTACCGATGGTCAACAATCATTTAGGTGTAATTTTTCAATGCGCTATGGGCCATTTGTACGGGTTTTATCGAACTTTGCAGCCCCATACTGCCAGGCGTTTGCCCGGAGGATTTAAAAATCCCAACCATTTCTGTTTCGGACATGCATTGTTTCAAGTACTTTTCGCGTCGGGACAATTTTCAAGATATTTTTCACCAAGCCAGCACAAACTAAAACCGCGTCGATCTGAAGACATTGAACAACTGACCAGAAGGCAAAAAATTCAAAAGCGCCTTAACAAAATCCGTCAAAAAATCTATTCGCACGAAACTGTCGAGGATGCTGAATCGTATCGGTTGAGACATGAGTTCCATTTAGTCAATCGGGAAATTCCCGAAGAAGGGGGATGGGACCTTTGCGAATTTTCCGACAATGTCTTCAAAATCATACAAACACCCCCTCTTGAATTTTCCTTGGATATTCTCCCCATCAGATATAATGCCAGTTCCTTTTATCTCAACCCAAACCTTCTTGAAAAAAGCGAAGCGGGCAAAAAGGTTGCCATCAACTCTATTCCGCTGCTCAGTCAAAAAATCAAGCCGCTGGCAATCAACTCCGGGGTTGTCGACCAACTGCCAAAAATTACACTTGGAAACATACTCTTAAATCCGCGGAAAACGCCCGGCTATTTCTCAGTGCAAATTTCAAGGTTCAATATGGAAAAACCCGCATCAAAAAGAAAAAATTTTATCCAGCTCAAAGACATTTACCGCTTGAGCTTCCGTTTAATCGATTCGCCGGGCAAAGTCGACTACCAGCTTATCGGCTCGTGCGAGCACGAGGGAACCGGAGTCCGGGGCCACTATTATTCGATCATCCGCTACCCTGATCAGGACGCAGTCCGCTGGATCAAATGCGACAGTTCGTCCATCTCCTTCTTCAACGCCAATAAGCTCAATGATATTGTCGGGAGAAAGGGGTGCTTTTATTTCTACGAAAGAGTATCATAAAGAGGTATGAGAACGACAGTTGGACAGATAGGCCCCTCCAAGACGCCGGGAATCATTCGGAAAATCATTATCGCGACCTCGGTCGCCACCCTTGTTGCCGCCCTGATCGATCCTCTGATTTTCGGACAGTTCGGCTACGGAATCCAATACCACTTAAGCCTTTCATACGCCGCGATCAATTCGATGTATGTATGGCAGCCTCTCACTTATCTTTTTGTTCTGCAGCCCTTCGGCGGCGTCGATTTCGGCCTAATTATCAGCCTTTTTTTCCAAATGTTCATTCTTTGGATGATGGGGTCGGGGATTGCCGAGAGGGAAGGAGAGCAATCATTTGTTAAACTCTATTTTGGCTCGGGAATTCTCGCCGCGCTTATCACTCTGCTCTACTATTCGACATTTACCTTTTCCCCGGCCACCGCAGGACCTACAGCGAGCTTATATTCCGTTTTTATCGTCTGGACCATGCTCCACCAGGATGCGCAAATTTTTCTATTCTTCATCATCCCAGTCAAAGCTAAGTGGCTCCTTGCCGGGGTTCTCGGCGCCTCGTTTCTGGTCTTTGCCTCGCAAGGGGCCGCTACCTCGCTGCTGCTTCTTTTGACAGGAACGCTCTACGGATACTTTTATGCAACAGTCTTCAAAGGCGCATCCTTTCCGTTCGAATTCTTAGAGCCTGTGGACCGCTTCTTCATCGGGCTTGCAGAAAAACCGCGGAGGCGGAAACCAAAGAAAAAGGGTCCCAAGGTCGTCAAATTCCCCAGCGGAAAACCGGTCGAAACAGACGATGAGTTCGTCGACCGCATGCTCGAAAAAATCTCCAAAAAAGGGAGGAATTCTCTCACCAAAGAAGAGGACGAACGCCTCGGAGAAATCGCAAAACGGAAAAATTTATAAACTATGTTATCTGTTTCCCGTACAAAACCCCAAGATTTTACCCCTGTTGTGGATGTGGCCTCCTGTTATATCGAATTTGAAGGAAAATTCCTTTTTTTAAAAAGGGCTCCGGAAAAGCCTGAAGGC
>SLFE01000149.1 GCA_007124415.1 Waddliaceae bacterium
CCGATCGCTTGATGAAATTAACGAAAAAAGTCTTATGAAGCTGGCCGATCAAATCGTGAGGGAAAAGGCCGATGACGGCCAGCTTGACGAGTGTTTGCTGACATTTGAAGAACTTAGTATAGTGAAAAAAACAATGGTGCAAACCCTTGCCGCGGGATTGCACACACGGGTGAAATACCCAAAACGAGGAATAAAGCGCTAGTGTTAAAATCATGACGGATAAGGTAAATTCAATAAAATCCAACGGCCCTTTCAGGCTGGCATTTGTGACAGGGGCTAGCTCTGGTATCGGAAAAGCCCTTTGCCGTCTTCTTGCCAGGGAGGGGATTCACCTTGCCATAACAGGAAGAAACAAACACACCCTTTATCAGCTCGCCGATGAAATCAGAAGCCACGTCAATGTGGTTGTTTATCCCGCCGATTTGTCAAAACAGGATGAAAGGGAAGTGATTATCCGCAAGATTCATGAGCTCTCGCCTGATCTTGTGATCAACAATGCGGGATTCGGCCTTTACGGGGAAGTGGTCCAAGTAGACAAAGAGGAACTGTTTCAAATTATCGAAGTGAATGAAACTGCGGTTTTGGATCTTTGCGTCGAATCGGCCAAAGCGATATTAAATTCGGATCACAATGGCGTCATCCTCAATGTTTCATCCGTAGGAGCCTTCATGCCTTTTCCCGGAAATGCGGTCTACGGTGCTGCTAAAGCTTTTGTCAACTCTCTCTCTTTAGCCATGGATGAAGAGCTGCGAGGCAAGGGAGTTCGCGTTCTTGCCGCATGTCCCGGAATGGTGAAGACAAACTTTTCCTACCGCGCTTCGCAGGGCAAGCAAAAATCGAAAAGCAAAAAACAGAAGATGAGTCCCGAATATGCCGCTGAGCAGATCTGGACGCAAATTAAGAAGAGAAAGCCCGTTCATATTTTTGACGGCAAGTATCGGTTCTTTGTTTTTTTGATCAAGTACATACTTCCAACAAGACTGGTTCTAAGATACTTAAGAAAAAGTATGAGCAAAATGTATCAAGATGTTTGATGATTGCGCACTTTATCTTTTGAAATTTGCCTGATGAGAATATCTGCGAGCTTCTCGGCCGTGATTGGCTTGCTAATGTAATCGTCCATCCCGGCGTTCAGATACTTTTCTCTGTCGCCTTCAATGGCATTGGCGGTAAGAGCGACAAAAGGGATTTTTTTGTATTGATCGTAGTCTTCCCTGATTTTTTCCATTGTCTCGATGCCGTCCATTTCCGGCATTTGTATATCCATGAATACGATGTCGTATGTTTTGGCCGCCGCCTTCTCGAGCGCTTCTTTTCCGCTCGCAACGCCGTCGACACGGCACTTCATCATTTCAAGCATATATTTTGTCAGTTCCAGATTGATGTCATAATCGTCGACGATCAGTGCGTCAACGTCAAATTCAGAGGTAATTTTTTTCATAGCGTCTTACTTTTTGTTTTACATGTATGAAGGGGCAGCTCAAACCAAAATGTTGAACCTTTGTTTTCTTTGCTTTTCATGCCGATTCGCCCTTCTAAAGCTTCGACAAGCTCTTTGCAGATTGTAAGTCCTAGGCCGGATCCGCCATACTTTCTTGTTGTGGAAGTATCTCCCTGCGTGAATGATTTAAATATTTGTTCCTGCATCTCTTTTTTTATACCGTGTCCTGTATCTTCCACTTCAAAGCGAGCGAAATCGTCCTTTAATGAGACGCGAAGTACGACATAGCCCTTATTAGTGAATTTAATCGCATTGCTGATAAGATTCAAGAGGATTTGTTTCAGTCGGAAAGAGTCGCCGACCATATTCTCCGGAAGCTCGGGCGAGTACTCATACTTCAACTGGATCTCTTTTTGCTCGGCTTTCGGAGCCATCAGCTCAATGATTTCCTGGATTGTTTCTTTCAGATTGAATTCGATTTTTTCAAATTTGAGCTGGCCCGATTCGATTTTCGAGATATCCAGAATGTCATTGATCAGGGAAAGGAGGTGTTCGGCCGATTTATACACCTTTTCACAAAAATTTTGCTGGTATTCGTCAAGGTCGGTATTGAGCATAAGTTCTGTCATTCCCATGATGCCGTTCAGGGGGGTTCTGATTTCATGGCTCATATTAGCTAAAAATGTGCTTTTGGCACGGTTTGCCGATAGAGCCTGATCCCTGGCGTCTTCAAGCTCTCTGTTTTTCTCCGCCAGCGTTTTTACGTAGGCAGTCAGTTTTTCATCACGTTCTTTGAGCATCTCTTTGCCCTTTCGCCTTTCGATCTCCATTTCATAATCTTTCATAATGATGATGCATACCTGGAGTATGGGAAGGATAAATTGAATGTCTTCTTCGGTGAAAATCTGATGTTCGTTTACAAGCCCTAATATTCCGACGAGTTTGCCTTTGTTGATAAGCGGCACGCCCAAAAAATGTTTGAGCTGATGTCTCGTGTAGGGGGCTTGGGGCGCGATTTCATTGACGATGACGGGTTCTTCGGTCGTGATCACTTTTTTTAAGAAAGGTGTGATAAGAGAAAAATTGATGTCGTTGCACGGCTCGTTTTGGTGGAACTTGAGAAGCTCTTCCTTCCAAGTGGGATCGGCGGCGGCGATGTGCCCGAAGATCGTCATTTGTTCATTATGCTGCTTGACCTGGGCTATGAAGCCGTGGGCGCTTTTTGAAACGGCTACCAGAGAGGTCAACAGCTCGCTGAATATCTCTGAGATGTTCGATTTGTCTTTATCGATGATGAACTGCGATTCGACCCGGGTAATTGTGTCCAGAATGATGTTGGTGTTGCGCAGCATTTCCTCAATCTTTTTCCTGAGCGTTATGTCGTGAAAAATTCCGAGGTAGAGTCTGCTTTCTCCGTGGCCGATTTTAATCACTCTCATTTCGATTGATTTGAGCGTGCCGTCGCAGTGCTTGGCGTACATGTCGTATTTATTGGCGACTTTGTTATCGTCGATGTGCCTTAGATCTTCGGTGAAAATGAGTTCGATTCCTGTTTGCGGATCTTTGAGCAAATCCCAAAAGTGCATGCCTATCGCCTCTTCGGGGGTGTAGCCCAGAATCTGTTCGGCGGCAGGGTTGAAGGATTCGATAACGCCTTTGGCATTGCATGATATGACCCCATGCATGGAATGGTTGAAAAGCGCTTTCAAGTGCGCTTCGCTGCTCATCAGCATTTTTTTGAGAGTATTTGAAAAATGCGGTCTTTTTTCAGGCTTCTCTTCGGTCATAACATCACCTTTAACTTTAATATATCAAGATGAGGCTTTTTTTCGAACAGTTCTTAATAATCAGAATTTCAGTTAGTTAAGGGTGAGATCTTCTGGGATCATGGAAAGTGTGGCATATTTGCCCCCCATGCGGCGCAGGAGGGTCTGCCAAAGTTTGTCGGCAGGGGTGTCGAAAATAAGATCCTTTGATGCCGGGTAAAGGAGCCAGTTGCCGTCGAGAAACTCTCTTTCCAGTTGGCCGCCTCCCCACCCGGAGTAGCCGAAGCATAGTAAGATGTCGGGCCCTTCGGTACTGGTGATGCTCTCTTGGAGAAAATTGAGATCGCCTCCTAAGTAGACGCCGTCGCAAACTTCAAGAGTTTGCTGGGTATTTTGGTCCGAGGTATGCAGCAGCATCATTTGGTTTGTTTGAACCGGTCCCGACGCTCGAATTCCGACACCGGGATTGGCAAGCTTTTCAACATCAATGATCTCTTCGGGCAGTTCGACATTGAGGTTTTTGTTGATGACGAGGCCGAACGATCCCTGAGGCGTGTGCTCGCAGACTAAAATGACGCTTCGGAAAAAGAGGCCGGTGTCAATTTCAGGGGCGGAAATGAGAAACGTTCCTTTTTCGATTTGGGAATATGGTAAATTTTCCATGTCGTTTTGATCCCTATTGGCGTTCGGCGCCGCATTCTTCGCGGTTTTCGACCACTTGCTGGTTCACGAGTTTGATGTTTTGTTCGAGGCCGTCGATGCGGCGGAGCAAATCGACGAAAACTTTTTCAAATTCGGGGCTGCACAATGTTCTCCAATACCCTGTACTTTCCCCTTCATTCAACAGCATATTGACGCGGGCCAAAGAGGTGCTGATCTGATTGACTTCATCATCGAAGAAGTTGCTAAATTCCTGCGGGCTGGACAATTTGCTCATGATGTTGACTCTTCTGGCCCTCATCCTCTGCCAGTTTTTGTTCGTATTGAAAAGAAGCCCATAGTGATTGATATCGTCCATTACCGTCTCGCCCTTGCTTAGAAGCGATGTGGCGCGCAGATAAAGATCGTTGTTCAGGTTGTGGCTAAATTCGCTTGCGTTGGAGATGAATGATTCGATCTCCTCGGGCTTGTCGGCCGAGTCCATGATACTGGCGAGGCTTTCTGCCGTGCCGCCCATGTTCTCCCAGAATTTCTCTTCTTCAAGCGTATCGAGGCCGCTTGCAATTGCTTCGGCAACCCCGCTTAAGTTTTCCCAAAAATGTTCTTTTTCAAGGGTAGCGAGTCCTTCGTTTAATTTTTCTGTGAAGTCGCCGACGATTTGTACTGTCTCTTCAATTGAGGCCGGAGGAATGGAATAGAGGATTTGGTCGGTGACGCGGACAAGCTCCTTATCTTCTTTAGGGCGCATAGGCGTGATGAGGACAGAGCGCTCGCCGAGCAGCCCTGAGGTCATCGGTGAAATTTGATCGGTCGTATAAATGATCACCCCCGAGTCGATCTGCAGAGTCAGTTCATAAATATACACTTTGTCCTTATAGTGAACTTCCAGCTCTCGGGCATCTTCGACTTCCTCGATATTTGTGACCACCCCCACAGGATGGCCGGCAAAAAGGACCCTTGTATTGATAGAGATTTTGTCGATATCGGTGAATCGGACGCGGATTGTCTGGCCGGCGTCGCCGACTGTAGGGTGAAGGAACAGCAGAATATACACGATGATTCCCAGTCCTGCGAGGACGAAGATTCCGATCAATAGGTTTTTAGTTTGGGCGGCCATTTCAGTTTAAACTCCTTAAACGCTATTTTTACTCACTTGAGCATTTTGTATAAAGCTTTGGATCACCGGATCGTCGTTTTTGAAAAATTCCTCTTTCGGCAGTATGTGCCTGATCTTGCCGTCGTCATTTAAGGCCAGCCGGTCCCCGACTTCCAGGGCCGAGCGGATGTCGTGCGTCACAACAATGCTTGTGGCGTGCAGTTCATCTTGGGTTTTTTTGATCAACTCGTTGATTTGCATGGCCGTGATGGGATCGAGTCCTGTTGTCGGCTCGTCAAAAAGCATCACTTTAGGCCTGTAGACGATCAGCCTGGCAAGACCGGCCCTTTTTTTCATGCCGCCCGAAAGATCCGACGGCATTTTTTTTTCGGTGCCCGCCAGATCGACCATCTCCAGAGCTTCGGAGACTCTTTCTTTAATTTCTTCTTTTGTGATGGGTTTGTCTTTGCGCGGGTCGCCATGCTGATCAAGATAAAACGCCGTATTCTTTTCGACATTCATCGAATCGAACAGAGCCGAACCCTGGAACAGCATGCCCATTTCCATGTAAACGGCCTGCTTTTCCTTGCGCGATAGGCTCGGAATATTTTTTCCGCCAACTTCTATTGTCCCTTTTTCCGGCTGCTCAACACCCATAATCTGTTTGAGGAGCACGCTTTTGCCGACGCCTGAGCGGCCGAGAATGACAAGGGTCTCGCCCTCGTAGACATCGAGGTCAAGACCTTTGAGAACTTGCAGGGATCCATAGCTCTTCCAGAGACCCCGAATCCTGATTTTCACCTTTTTTTCTTCATCTGCCATTCTATTTCACCAGCCAGGGAAAGTTTTGTTCGAGGAACGGATAAAAGCTGTTTATCGTGATGGTAATCAGAAAGTTGGTGATTAGAATTACGGAATAACTGATCACCACGCTGTTTGTCGTTGATTTGCCCACGCCTCTTGCGCCCCCTTTCGAGATCATTCCTTTATAGCAGCTGATTGTGACAATCACAATCCCGAAAAAGACAGACTTGAGAAGGCCGCTGAAAAAGTCGAAGTTATCGAGATGGACAGGCAGCGGGTCCATGAACGTCTGCGAGTCCATCCCATAGTAGTAAACGGAGATAAAATAGCCGCCGACGATTCCCACGAAGCTGCTGTAGACGGTCAGCAGGGGCATCATGACAATGCCTCCGATGAACCTCGGAGCCACCAGGTATCTTAAAGGGTTGACGGCCATGGATTTCAAAGCATCGATTTGCTCGGTCACCTTCATGGTGCCGAGTTCGGCCGTCATGGCCGCTCCGACCCGTCCCGTGATCATAAAAGCTGTGAGGACAGGGCCCATTTCGACCAGCATGGCTTTGGCCACCATCAGGCCCGTTACGCTTGAGAGCCCGTAGCCGGACAATTGAAAAAAGGCTTGCGCGGCAAGGACGATGCCTGTGGAAAATCCCGTGATGGAGACGACGGGGAGTGAGGCGACCCCGATTTCATAGAATTGGTTGCGGATTAAATCATAGCTCGGGGGGCGTCTTAGAGTGACCCAAAAGACCCTTGCAATGAGCACAAAGTATTCACCGATAGAAGTTAATGACTGAGCAAAAGGGACATGATTCATCTCGGGGCAAATCCTAAAAGTATTTGCCCGAATTTTAAGGGATGCTCCTCTTTGGGTCAAAAGAAAAAGCATCCCTTTTAGAGACTATACTACCTTCTAGTAACAATAAATCCGTTATCATTCTCGCCTTCGAGCCAGAACAAAAAGGTGCCGGGTTGGGCGATCGCAGAGGGTTTGCCGTGCGGAATCGCAACTTCTTGGCCATCGGCATTTACCAACCTGAGAGTTTTTTCAGAGTGATTATTGATCAAAAGATTGCCTCTTGCATCTAAATGGCACTTTACTTTTTCGTATATAATATCGTATCTGGGTTTTATAGCGGACCGAGGTGCGATCTCGCCTTCGAGTGCATCGAATACAGTGTAGTCCATGTCGTCAATTTTAATTAGGTTCCTTTTTATGTCATCGCCTTCCACTTTGACTGTTTCGATGAA
>SLFE01000103.1 GCA_007124415.1 Waddliaceae bacterium
AAATTTGTCCTTCCAATAATAGTTATCGAGCAACCCGGCCGGATCTCTTCCCAACAAGCAGTAAGCGATATAGAGCGCCTCGACCGAGGCCAACCCCCTTTCAGGATCGACGCAATCCTCCTGTTTCCGAGGATAGGCGGTCCTATAACCGCCGGGAAGGCTTCTTTTTTCGACTGTAGGGAGCTGACGAACCATCACACCGGCCCACCTCCAGGTGGCGTCTACAATCAAGAGAGGCCTGCCGCCGTCTTCAGGCGACAGCTGAGGACCGTCCAAATCCAGCATCACAGCCTCGGCAAGGGACGGAAGAGGATCTTTGGGGTAAGTGAAAAACTGCATATCCGAGCGCCCCTCCAAACCTCTCAAGCTGCATTTTTTGAGGTTTTCACGCCTATGCCTTAAAATCACTGTGGGTGGATATCTTTGCATTTTATATTAAATTCATTTATTATTAACAAAGCAGTTTAACTTAAATCGTTTTATAACGTAAGGGGTAATCTATGAAAACATTCAAATTTTTAAGTTTTTTCCTGATGGTCTTCGTTGCGACTACCGCGTTTGCCGCATCGTCTGTCAATTGGAAAACGGACTATCAGCAGGCAGTCCAACAAGCTAAAAGCGAATCCAAGCCTATACTTCTGTATTTCACCGGTTCGGATTGGTGCGGCTGGTGTAAAAAGCTCGATAAGGAAGTATTCCACACATCGGATTTTGCAAATCGCATGGGCGACAAAATGATCTTTGTCGACGTTGATTTTCCCATGGCTTCAACCCAAAGCCAGCAGGTGAAATCGCAAAACGAGAAGTTGAAGAACAAGTACAGCATCAAGGGATTTCCCACCGTGGTCATCCTCGATCAAAATGAAAATGTCATGGGGCAAACAGGGTACAAGCCCGGCGGTCCGCAGGCCTACGCCAACCACTTGTCACAAATTATCGGCAAATAACCGGTCGAAAAGCAGCCTACTTTCGATAGGCTGCTTTTTTTTCAAAATCAATTCTTAAGCATTCGTTCAATGTAGCTGCGATTCACAACGTAGTACTCAATGCCCGAGCCTGCCGCGTATATCGCTGCGATCCAGCCGACGAACGCAGCAGTGAATTGAAGCGTCTGCAGAGTTATCAGATCCTGCGAATGAAAAATCATCATTGCAATGATGATAAAAATGGCAAGAGCCTGAATGATCGCTTTAATTTTTCCGCTGATCCTGGCGGCAAGCGCGTAATCCCTTAGGGCGCATATCGTCCTTAGCGTGCCCACCATGGTATCGCGATAGATGAAGATAAAAACAATAATGATCGGAAGCTGCACCGGCCCATGCGTGAAGGTCAAAAAGGCAGCTATCCTTGTAATGCTGTCGGCCATCGGGTCAAGCAGTTTTCCAAGTTCGGTCACCTGTCCATATTTTCTTGCGATAAACCCGTCGAAGGCGTCGGACAGCTCAAAAAATAAAAATAAAGCCAAGAGGACAAAAGGAAGGGAGGCTTGCGTGATAAAAAACGTTTCGGGATAAACATAAACCAACAAAAAAAAGGGGCTGATCAACAGCCTTAGGATCGTCAGCCAATTAGGAATTGTCACAAGGAATTCTCCCGTTTTCTTGAAAAGAATCTAACATACTGAATTCTTTAGGACAATAGGTAACGCTATGAGCGGATTTTCTCGTATAGGGCAAGATATTCCTGGGCGGGCTTCTTCCAGCTGAAATCCATATGCATTCCGCTCAGCATCAGCTTGCGCCACATGAGAGGTTCGTCAAACCAATAGCCGATCGCTCTGTCCAGTGCGGTGTTGAACCCTTTTGGGGTCGCCTTTTCGAAAACAAATCCGTTCCTTTCCTCGAAAGGCCGGCTCTCATCATCGACATCGACAATTGTGTCGGCCAGTCCGCCCGTTTTTCTAACGATCGGAACTGTGCCGTATTTCATCGATATAAGCTGTGTGAGGCCGCAAGGCTCGAATATCGACGGAACGATGAACATATCGCTTCCGGCAAAAATCTGATGGGCCGTCTCCTCTTCATGCTTCAGGACCAAATGAACGTGGGAATGGTCGGCAAAATGGTGCATGAGCTCGTGAAATTCCCGATTGATTTCTGAAATCGGGCTTGTCCCGAGCAAAACGAACTGCCCCCCTCTTTCCAATGTGCGGAAAAGGGCGTGGCGGATCAGCTCGACCCCTTTTTGCGGTACAAGACGCGTCACGCAACCGACCAAGGGACGATGCACCTCGTCGAGCATAAGCTTTTCCCTCAGGAGATTTTTGACATAGGCTTTCCTGTCGATTGTCGCGCGGTCGTTATCATCTTTCGGTTTCTCCCTTGCAGAAAAGTGGGCGGGAAGATAAGGGTCGGTCTCCGGATTCCAATAAGCGTAATCGACGCCATTGACAATGCCGAAAACTTTAGGGCTGTGTTTTTTTAAAAGCTTGCCGAGCCCCATGCCCCCCTTCTTAGTTTGAATCTCTTTCGCATAAGAATTTGAAACAGTCGTGACAGCGTCGGAATAAACGATGCCGGCCTTCATGATATTCAGATGGGTGGGGTCGGTCTCATCAAGGAATTTCTTGGGGACCGCATAGTCGTCGCCTTTCAGCCCTGCCTTGTCGACATCGAAAGTTAAACACTTGCCCTGATACTCCATGTTGTGGATGGTGTAGGCGATCTTAAGACCGTTTGTTCCGATTTCCCGATACATATCCTTGTAGAGCGGGGCCATCAAGGCCGTATGCCAATCATGCAAATGAAGAACATGAGGTTTTAAGCCTCTTTGCTTCATAAGTTCCATACAGGCTTTGGAAAAGTAAATAAAGCGGTCGATATCGTCTTCGCATCCATAAATGCAGCCGCGGTTGAAAAACAGCTTGGGATGGTGCGGCTCGATGAAATAAACCTTTAGATTATCGATCCATCCCAACCAAATGGTATTGGTGTGGACATTTCCATCAAATTCGACGGATATATCGGGCTCGTCAATATGAAGATCGCGAACTTTACCGATATCCATAGAGTCATATTTGGGAAGCATGATGTCGATATCATGTCCCTCCCAGGCAAGTTCGCGGGAAAGGCCGAGCAAGACATCGCCGAGGCCGCCGACTTTGGCAATCGGCGCAAGCTCCGATGCAGCGTGTATAATATGCATAATGGCATAGTGGCAAAAAAATCTTTATTGATCAAGCATGCTAAAAAGCGTGGGAAATTGCTTTTTAAACCATTCGGCCCAGTACTCGATTTTTTCAAACCGACGCCACAATTCAGACAAAAGAAGCCTTTTATCGCCGACGGTTCTTGAAAGCTCTTCGATCTTGACCTCGAGAAGACTGGTTTGCGCAAGCGACAAGTCGGGGTGCTCGAGCCACGAATGAAATTTATCGAGCAATGACTCCAGATTGAAAAACGCTTCTTTCATAATTTTGTATTCTTGCCGTGAGTCTTCATGATGCATTTTGATGAAATGCATCACATATTCGAACTTGTCCCTGATCTCATCGACCGTATAGGACCTGCGCTGCACTCCCGCCTCCATATCTTTGAGCTCCTGTATATACACTTGGACCTGCTCCTCGGCCATCACGTTGATAAACTGCGTGTAGGCCTCTTCAAACGTCTGGCTGTAGCGCTGAGTGCAAATGGTATAATAATCAATCAGAAAACGGCTGATTTCACCCTTTTTCTCGTCGCTCAGAGCTAAGAAAACATTGTCGATTCCTTCGTCGCGAATGAATGCCCGCGACTCAAAATCGTTGATTTTTGCGACGGAAAAATAGGGGGACAAAAATCTTTGAAGGACATACTTGCCCGGCGAGTTGCCGGAATCTTTTTCCTTGGTTGTTATTGTATAGTTCTTGATCCGTCCTGTCGGAGTGACATCAATGTAAAAATGCGTCATAATCCTGAATTTATCCCTCATAGGGGCTGTCAGAATATGGCGCTCATGGCGACAGTCCAAGACAGCGGCAATTGACTCGCAATAAGTTTGCGCCAACATCAAAACTCTGGATTTCGCTCGGGCTACCGTTTTCAAATTTTCAGGGTCGGCGGGGCATTCGACGTCCGTATATAGGGTTGACCACAACTCGACCGGCTCCTCATCCACCTTCATCATCCAGTGAATCCGGACTTTTAAAAACTTTTCCCTCGTTTTCAACAATCTGTACGTTGTAATTAAGTAATTTCCGTTTTCCTTCTCTAGAGAAACACAAACGCCGCTTACCCTGCTCGGACTGGATAAAACGCCGGGATAGCGCCTATGCAGCCATTGAACGGGGTTGCAGTCGTCCACATTTCCTACAGGCTTTGAGACTAAAGGTATATCTTGCTGATTCCTAAACATATATCACCTATTCCTATCTATAGGATAAGCAAAATTCAGGCCAACTTTCGAGGGACTTGCAAATTCCTCTTATGATTTATTTTTGAATCCCCTAAATGCCTTGTATTCAAAAGAAAAATTGAGTAAAATTGGTTAAAACCAGTTCAACTCTTTTTTAAGGAGAGTATACCTTGGGCAGACTACTCATCATAACAGCTGTCGTGCTTTTTTCGATTATCGGCATAGCAGCCTATCTGAAGGATCAAAAAGCTCAGGAGTCCCGGATTGTCGTCTCGGCAGACAGCACTGATATCGCCCCTATCCTCATCGACATCGATGAAAAGCCGGAAATCGTTGAAGTTCCCGAGGAAACAATTGAGAGCCAAAAGGTTAAGGCTGAGGAACCGATCACAAGCTCATGGCCGCTTACTTCGGAGGGCCTGCCGACGGCAGACAGGATCGAACAGCTGTTCACAACGTCTGACAAAAAGCTTCCTGTAGTCAAAACCATTTCATACAAAAGCCGGGTTCCTTGGATGCAGGGACGGCCCGCGTGGATATCGGACTACGCCACCCATTTCAAAACCTCGCGCCATTTCATCGCCAGGAGCCTGCATGGAAAAGGCCGATATTATAAGCACGATATTTCCAACGGCGACTATTTCAACGTCCTTGATCCCGACAAAGACATCGAGTTTTATCTTCTGATCGACCTTTCCCGCTGCCGATGCTGGTTTTATGTCTACGACAAAGACACTCACCAAAGAACCCTTCTCAAAGACTACGCTGTCGGTCTCGGACGCCCCGACAACCTCAAATCCTCGGGTCTCCTGACCCCTCGCGGCAAATATTCGCTTGGCGACAGAATAGCCGCCTATAAGCCAAAGACCACAGGCTTTCACAACGGCAGGAAAGTCGAGCTGATCCGAACATTCGGAACCCGCTGGATCCCATTCGAAAAAGAAATCAGCAACACCACCTCTCCTGCCAAAGGATACGGCATTCACGGAGTCCCTTGGACAGAAGATCCTGAAACCGGCGAGTTGAAAGAAGATTTAACCAGTCTGGGAACCTACTCGAGCGACGGATGCATTAGAATGGCGTCGGACGATGTCGAAGAGGTCTACGCGATTATCGCGACAAAACCGTCGTTTGTCGAGCTCGTAAGCGATTTCCACGATGCCAAGCTTCCGGGAGAAGAGTACCAATAATGGATGCGCTGCCCCACGAAAAAGATATTATGGAACATATCAGGACTATCGACCACCTGAAGAAAAAAGGCGGCGGCAATCCTATATTTTCCGATGAGATTGCAAGGCTTGAACAAAGACTGGAAAAACTCAAGCTCGAAGTCTATACCAACCTGACCCCCTGGCAGCGCGTGCAAATCTGCAGGCATGCCAAACGTCCCCACGCGATCGACTACATCAACAAAATGTTCTCCGACTTCGAAGAGCTTTCGGGAGACCGCCTTTTTGCCGACGACAAAGCGCTTATCGGAGGCTTTGCCCGGCTAGGCGGGATGAAATGCGTCGTGATCGGCCAGGAAAAAGGGAGCAACACAGGCGAGAGGCTGAGCCGCAATTTCGGGATGATGCACCCCGAAGGCTATAAAAAAGCGCTCCGCCTTATGAAGCTTGCCGAAAAGTTCCGCCTACCGGTCGTCTCCCTTATCGACACCCCGGGGGCGTTTCCGGGACTCGATGCCGAAAAACGGGGGCAAGGCGCCGCCATCGCGACCAATCTGCGGGAGATGATGCGCCTAGAAACGCCAGTCATCTGCGTGGTCATCGGCGAAGGGTGTTCCGGAGGAGCGCTCGGCATCGGCATCGGCGATACGATCGGAATGCTCGAGCATGCCTACTATTCGGTCATCTCGCCCGAAGGATGCGCCTCGATTTTATGGAAAGAAGCCGGCAGGAATGTCGACGCGGCAGCAGCCCTCAAACTCAATTCCGAAAACCTTTTAGACTATGAAATCATCGACGAAGTCATAGGCGAGCCTCTGGGCGGAGCCCACCATGACCATGCAACCGTTTTTGAGAATGTCAAACGATTCATACAAGACAAGTACGAGGTTCTCAAGCTGCTCCCCCCTCACCTTCTGCTTGAACAACGATACAATAAATACCGAAAAATCGGACAGTTCTCGACCCATGAAGCTTCTATTTAAACTCGCATTTCAAAAAAACACCAATTTTCTTTTGATTGCGGCCGCCATAGTCTCGATGTGCCTCTTTACCATCGGAACCCAGATGGAAATCATTACCATCGGCATACTGACGAATAAAGGTCCCGGATTTTTCGAACTCTTCAGCCCCGTAGAAAACAACGAAATTCAACTCTCGAAAAAAATCACCCGCGAGCAGCTTCAAGAACGGTGGGAACAACTCGATCGAGAAGGCAAGGGCTATATCGACAATCTCGACACCGTCCGTTTTGCCACTTCGATAAAACCAAAAGGGCTTGTGGACAAAGCGGTCTACTACCTGAACAAATTCATTCCATTGACCGGAAAGCCGCAGAATCTGGCTATCATGTTTGTCACGGTTGCCTTCTTCAATGCCGCGGCCATGTTCTGCCACCGCTTTTCCACAAA
>SLFE01000178.1 GCA_007124415.1 Waddliaceae bacterium
AACTCCGGCGGCGACCCCAAAGACATCCCAAAGCTCAGCTATGAGGAGTTTCTCTCCTTCCACAAAAACTCCTATCACCCAAGCCGGGCGATTTTTTACTTCTACGGCGACTTGCCGCTTGAAGGGCATCTGGAATTTATATCGAAACATGTCCTCGAACAAACAACCCCGCTGCCGCCGAGAGCGCCGCTTCCCAGGCAAAAGAGATTCCCTGCTCCAAAAGTCCAAAAAGGAAGCTACCCTTTCGGTACGGAAGAAGATCCCAGAAACAAGTCCGTTGGAGCTTTAGGATGGCTCACATGCCACGTCCTCGAACAAAAAGAGCTCCTGGCCCTCTCGGTGATCAACCTAATCCTGATGAGCAGCGATGCAGCTCCCCTGAAAAAAGCCCTCCTTCGCTCGGGCCTCTGCTCACAGGTCGGCGCGTATATCGACAGCGAAGCGACAGAAGTTCCCTTCGTTCTAATTTTCCAGGGCATTAAGGACGGAAAAAGCGAGGAACTTTTAACGACGGCTCTGCAAACATTAAAAAATATCGTGAAAGATAAAATCCCCGAAAACTTGATCGAAAGGTCATTGCACCAACTCGAATTTTCCCGCAGCGAAATCTCCGGCGAAGGGTTCCCCTACGGACTTTCGCTCTATTTCCGGTCGGTTTTGACCAGGCAGCATGGAGGCAAACCTGAATTCGGACTGATGATCCACTCACTTTTCAAGGAACTTCGCGAGTCCATCGCCGCAAATCCCCGCTATCTCGAAGATTTGATCGAAAAGCATCTCATCGACAATCCTCATCGCGCTTTTGTCACGCTCGAACCGAGTACAAGCCTGGCTGAAAAAGAAGTGGCTGCAGAAAGAAGAAAGCTTGATCAAATCAAATCCGAACTTTCTAAGGGACAAATTGATCTGATCAAATCTCAAGCGGAGAATCTTGATAAATACCAAAAGGCCCACGATGAGGACAACCTTGACATCCTTCCCAAGATCTCAATAGAAGACATACCTGAAAAAGCCAAGGACTTTCCGCTGGACAAAAAGAATTTCGGCAACTTAAATGTTTACCATCACGATTGTTTCACCAACGGCATAATTTACACGGACTACGTCTACAATATCCCCGAAATAACCGAGGATATGCTTCCCTACATCCGTATTTTTGCCATGCTGATCTCCCAGGTAGGGTGCGGAGGGAGGAACTATGAGGAAAATCTCGAATATATCCAGGCCAACACCGGAGGCATCGGAGCCTCGCTCAGCCTGAATACCAACTGTCATGATTTTAACATTTTCAACCCCACCCTCCACATTCGAGGGAGCGCTCTACACGCCAAGATTCCCAAACTGCTGCCTTTGCTCAAAGACATAATCGTCAGCCTCGATTTCGATGACGTGGAGAGGATTAAAGAGATCCTGTTCAAACACTACACATCACTTGAAACCAACTACACTCGTCATGCGATGAAATATGCCATCAATTTAGGGGCAAGCGGCCTTTCAGGGGCATCTAAAATTTCCAATGACTGGTTCGGGCTCAACCACTACAACCTAATGAAAGAGCTGGTAGTCCATTTCGACACCCATAAGAACAATCTCATTGAAAAGTTAAAATTCCTCCGGGAGTCAATGCTCGGCCTCGACAGCCCCGACCTTGTCATCACTTGCGAAAAAAAGATATTTGAAGATCTTGCAGAAAACCGTTTTTACGGCCTGCTTGACGTCCCCGCCAAATCCTACAAGCCCTGGAATCCTACCGAATGCCCCGCCTCTCAAATCCCTTCGCAGGGACGTAAGATTCAATCGCATGTAGCGTTTTCCAGCCAAGTTCTTCCCGGGCTGCCCTATACGCACCCTCAAGCTGCAGGCCTCAGTCTCGCGAGTCAGATCTTCGACAACGCCGTCCTGCACCCGAAAATCAGAGAGCAGGGGGGAGCCTATGGATCCGGTGCGGTCAATAACGCATTAGGGGGGATTTTCTATTTTTACGCTTATCGCGATCCCAATATCTACAGCACGTTCAACGCCTTCAAGGAAGCGGTCGATCTCGTCGCCGAGGGAAGGTTCGACGAATCCCGCCTTGAAGAGGCAAAACTAGAAATTATTCAGTCGCTTGACCATCCCGTCTCTCCGGGCGATCGGGGAGAGGTCGCCTATAGCTGGATGCGAGATGGCAGAACCCTTGAAATCCGCGAGGCCTACCGGGATCAAATCCTGAAAATGACTTCAAAAGACGTGCAAAACGCCGTCAGAGAACACCTCGTTCCCCGAGTTGAAAAAGGGATCAATATTGTCTTCTCCGGAAAAGAGCTTCTGGAAAAGGAAAATGAAAAATTAAAGGACAGGGGCCTGTCTTTAATGGTTTGATATGTAGGCCTCGCAGCCGATTGAAAACTAACCGAAAAGGTGAGGAAGGACGATATGTACACGCAAATCTTTTTCTTTATCTTGCTCCTTCTAGTGATCAATCTGGCTCCCGAGGTCGTGCCGATCCTTTGGCCCCTCCCGCTGAACGAGTCCCTGGCAATTTCTGCCGCCCTTTATGCCGGAGTTCTTTTTCTCATTTATCTGCAATCGAAATGGATACGTCCGAGAAATATCTCCCGGAAGAAAACCATGAGCCTCATAGCCAATATCGAATTGATCGGGTGCTTCATATTTGTCTATTTTTTTGCCGGTGTTCAATACCATTTCCCCCTGATCAACAATTCCGATACGCTCCTCTCTGCCGCCACCTTGTTTCTTTATCTGCTTGGGCTCGGCCTATTCCATTACACCTCGTACAACTGGCTGCAAGCGAAAACCCAGATCAATTTCCTTCTCCCTTTCCTCATTCCCTACTTTACCCTGACCGTATCACTTGATCTCTTGTCCTGGCTTCTAGGCATCCGCGAGGGCTGGATTTCCACAATCATCGCCCTGACCCTCTTGACAATCAGCTTGCTGATTCTCCCCTATTTCATCCAAAAATTCTGGAATTGCACTCCTCTCAAAGATCATCAGCTTCACGAGCGCCTTGAAAATCTTTGCCGAAAGGCCCGGTTCACCCATGGAGGCATGAACACATGGTCGATCCTCCCAAACGCAATTACCGCGGGCATCATCGGAATCATCCCCCCCTTCCGTTACGTCATGTTCACCCCAAAACTTTTGCAAATGCTCGCTCCGGAACAAATCGAGGCCATACTCGCCCACGAAATCGGCCACAGCAAGTGCAAACACCTCCTTTTATACCCCTTCATTATTTTCGGCATGGGAGTTTCGGTCGGACTCTTCTTTATTTTTGTCGACAACACTTTGGAACCGCACTTTTACAACTACTTTTCCCCTCACGTCACTCCCTTGCTGATATTTATTCCCTATGCAGTCATTATGTGGCTTTATTTTCGGTATGTCTTCGGCTTTTTTTCCAGACTCTTCGAACGGCAGGCAGACCTCTACGTTTTCGATCTCGGCATACCTCCCGAACACATGATTTCTTCTCTCGACCATATCGCCATCGCGTCCGGAGGCATCCACCATCTCCCCAGCTGGCACCATTTCGGCATTCAAGAGCGCATTGATTACCTTGAAAAAGCCATCGAAACCCCCTCCCTGATTTCCAGACACCATCTAAAGGTTAAAGTATGCGTCGGCCTGTATTTAATCATCTTAACGCTTGGAATTTTCTTTCTCTTTTGGTATTAATATAGCCAACTATGAATGATTTGAACGACCTAAAACAACTATATGAAAAAGTCAGGAACAAAGGTCTGGAAGACTTCAAAACTTTTTTGAAGTTTCCGAGCATCAGCAGCGATCCTGACAATACTGCCGATGTCGCAGCATGCTGCAATTGGCTGGCCGATTATTTACGAAGCAGCGGACTTGAAGTCGACATCTGGGACACGGACGGGCACCCGACTATTTTTGCCTCCTATGAAGGCGCGGGGCCCGACAAGCCGACACTCCTTCTTTATCATCACTATGACGTCCAGCCTGTCGAACCTCTTGAGGAGTGGAAAACTCCCCCATTCGAGCCGACGATCAAGGACGGAGAGATTTATGCGCGTGGCGCGCAAGATAACAAAGGCCAGTGCTTTTATTCCGTACTGGCAATCACATCCCTTCTTAAAGCAGAAAAATCCCTGCCCATCAATGTCAAATTGCTGATTGAGGGCGAAGAGGAAATCGGCAGTCCGAACCTCCCCGCGTGGCTTGAAAAGAAAAAAGAGGAGCTCAAGGCCGATTACCTGGCAGTTGTCGACGTGGGTATGAGAGACAAATCTTCTCCCGCGGTCACTGTTGGGGTCAGAGGGATGCTGACAATGGAATTGGTCGTCGACGGAACAAAAACCGATCTGCATTCAGGAACACACGGCGGCGTTGCATTCAACCCAAACCACGCCCTTGTCCAAATCCTTGCCCAACTTCGCGACCCCGAAACCGGAAAAATCACGGTTCCCGGATTTTATGACGATGTCGAAAAGCCGGATGAAGAAGAAAAAAAATTACTCGCCCTTGACTTTCCCGACAAGGAATATTTCCGCCTGTTCGGTCAAAAGCCGACCGGAGGCGAAAAAAAATATACGCTTGCGGAAAGAGCCGGACTCCGGCCGACGCTGGAAATCAATGGAATCAGCGGAGGATTTACAGGTCTCGGGTTCAAAACCGTCATTCCGGCAAGGGCGGCCGCTAAAATTTCATGCCGCCTTGTGCCGAATCAAAGACCCGAAGTCATCGGCAAGCTGGTTGCCGACCACATCAAACGGCTAACTCCTGAAGGAATTGAAACGACATTGCACATCAACCCGGGTACAGGACTCCCCTTGCGCACCAATCCCCACTCGACAATCGCAGGAGCATTCGCAACGGCGTATCAGGAAATTTTCGGCAAGCCCGTCGAATTCATTGTCGAAGGGGGTTCGATTCCTATCACCTCCGAACTTGCCGAAGCATGCGGGGGCGAAGCTGTCTTTGCCGGCCTCGGTCTTGCCGACGATCAAATCCACGCCCCGAATGAGCATTTCGGTTTGGACCGCCTGGAAAAAGGCTTCTTGAGCGTTGCAAGAGTTTTAAGTATAATCGCTGAAAAAAAACAGGAGTGAACAATGAAAGCAAAACCATTATTTACTGCTTTGCTGCTAACGGCTGCGGCAATCCTGACCTTCTCAACACCTTCTCTTGCTGCGCAGCCTACTACCGATTTCACCGGTGTGGCCAAAAAAGCCATACCTGCCGTCGTTTCAGTTAAAGTCGAATTCAAGCCCTCTCCCCAAGCCCTTTTCGGCTCCCCATTCGGAACGCAGGAAAGAGATCCTTTCGGCGATGAATTTTGGAACCGGTTTTTCAATATGCCCCGCCGCGAAAGCCAGCCCTCGTCGGGACAGGGATCCGGTTTTCTCGTCAGTGAAGACGGCTACCTTCTCACAAACAATCACATCGTTGAAAATGCCGGCAAAGTCACCGTCATTCTCAAAAACGGCAAAGAATATGAAGCCGAAGTTATCGGACGCGATCCCAATACAGACCTTGCGGTACTAAAAATCGACGGCAAAAATTTTCCCTATTTAAAACTAAGCAACTCGAACAACTTGGAAGTGGGTCAATGGGCTATAGCCGTCGGAAATCCGCTCGGCTTGAGCGCCACGTTGACAGTCGGCGTCGTCAGCGCCATCGATCGAAGCAACCTGGGGCTCACTCCCATTGAAAACTTCATTCAAACCGACGCTGCCATTAACCGCGGAAATTCCGGCGGCCCCCTTCTCGACGCAGACGGTGAAGTTATCGGAATTAATACAGCTATTGCGACAAGCACCGGAGGCTATATGGGGATCGGCTTTGCCATACCAAGCAACATCGCAGAGCATATCATGGAACAGCTCATCGCCAACGGAACATTCACAAGAGGGTATCTCGGAGTTGTCCTGCAGCAAGTCGACCAAGGGCTCGCAGACGCATTCAACCTGGAAGACACCAAAGGCGCGCTGATCGCTGAAGTCGCCAAGGATTCTCCTGCCGAAAAAGCAGGACTCCGGCGCGGCGATGTCATCCTGAAATATAACGGAAAAGATGTCGACAATATTTCTGTGGTACGCAACGCCGTATCCATCATGAAGCCCGATGAAGTGATCCACCTGCAGATAAAACGGCAGGATAAAACCATAAACGTCGATGTTAAGGTGGGCGCCCATCCGCAAAGCCTCGCCGCAACATCGGAAACGGTCAACAAGCTAGGCATTCAGGTCACCGAACTGACACCCGAGATAAGCAAAAACCTCGGATATTCCGACGAAAAAGGCGTTGTCGTCTCGTCTGTCGAATCCGGAACAGCCGCACAGCTTGCCGGCATCAAAAAGGGAAGCCTCATTATCTCGGTCAACCACCGGGAAGTGTCCACTCCCGATGAGTTTTACAACATCCTTGCCGATACGGAGGACGGAAGGCCCATCCTACTGCTCATTAAGCAAGGCAATGTCACTCACTACATCTCGCTGAGAGTCCACTGACTTCAAGGTCATGAAAGGGAGGTGGTTTGCCACCTCCCCAAACAAACTTAACGCTAAAACCCATTCTCTGATGCCACGCAGCAAAAAACAGGACACAAAATAGCACAGCAAAGGCAGCATATTGCCGCGTTTATCCCGGCAATGCCACCTGAAGTAATTGTCATAATGGCTCCGACGTTTTGAATATTGCATGCTACATCCCCCCAACCTTTGAAAGTCGGTTCGTCGCAGTTGACACTTCCGGCGCCCCACATAACGGCGCCCACACCCAACATAAGGCAATAGGCGGCTCCAACGCCGAACTGGAAAGCCCCGGAACCCCTCCCCTCGCCTGCTCTTTCTATAAGATAGCTGTCATCGCTTGATTCGGTCGTAAGCGATTCAGGATCAACAAACAACCTTCGAAACTCTCTTCCATCCAGAG
>SLFE01000153.1 GCA_007124415.1 Waddliaceae bacterium
ATTGCCTAGTGGAGTGGTTACCACTTTGCGGGGGCAATGCCGCAACACTGTTGCAGCGTCAAGAAATTCAAACGATGACGTGATAGTCATCGACCAAAATTTATTGATCAAGTTTGCTCAACTATGAGCAAGTTTGTATAAGTTTTGGAGAGCGGTAAAGCTCTTTCAAAGGATGACAGCTTCCTTCTAAAATTAGTTTGTTATAAAAATCATGCCCTTCACCTCCTTTGGGAGATATAACATTCGATGTCTGGGCAGAATCCATGACAAATATCTTCATCTTTTCCTTATCTTTTTCAATAAGCACAGGCGTTGTGTGGCGGGCGGTGAAAGTAAAAGACCTGAATTAACCTGAATGAACAATATAGGCGATTTTGCCTTCAAATTCGGAATTCTGAAGTTTTTCCAAATTATCCTGCAAACTTTCGAGATCTTTACAGGTATAACAGCGAATCGCATCTCCTCTTGTTTTTGAGTTCATGTAGGCGATCATAACGTTGATCCCGGACATTGTGAGAATATTATAGAAACTTACTTTCTTGATGAGATTTAAATCAGACAAATTTTGATTGCCTTCCACAGATTTTTCCCACTCATCGGAAATCTTTCTACAAATCTGATTTGCATTTATCTCAGCAGTTCCCACTGAGTGATTTTTCTGATGTAAATTAAAGTTTGGTTTCGTAAACTTTGAAGCTTTACAAACCCTAACACCCTTCGCCCTAAAATGACGTTACCTCTTCGTAAGCACCTCAGTGCTCCAGGTCTTATCAACACAATCTATAAAGAGTTCGCCAAAGTCCCTGATGAAGCTACTTTCAGCCGGCAGCCTTCTATCTCTCTTACTGATCACTTAATGTCGGGGCTTGCAGTTTTCGGACTGAAGTGCCCTTCCCTTCTTGATTTTGAGAGGCAAAAAGAAGAAACGCCTACAGCAAACAATCTCAAGGACCTCTATCATGTAAATCAAGCTCCCAGTGATACCTATCTCAGGAAACGTCTTGATGATGTGTCCCCCAAGTATCTCCGCTCTGCGTTCAAAAAGCTTTTCGCTGCTTTTCAACGGGGAAAGGGTCTTGAAAGGTACGAATTTTTGGATGGTCATATTCTGCTTTCAGGAGATGGGACTGGACAGTTTCATTCGAACAAAATCAGCTGCCCTTCCTGTTGCCAAAAGAAATCCCGTGATGGAAGCATCTCCTACTACCATCAAATGTTTGGAGTTTGTGTGGTGCACCCTAACCAAAAAAACGTCATTCCTCTCTGTCCAGAGCCTATTCTCAAGGAAGATGGCACTGAGAAAAATGATTGCGAACGTAATGCTTGCAAGCGGTTTTTGAATCATTTTCGTCGAGAACATCCCCATCTTAAAGCTATTTTTTTGGCCGACGGCCTGTCTTCTAATGCGCCCAATATTGAAATGCTCAAGGAAAATAATCTGCGTTTTATTCTTATTGCTAAGCCAGGAGATCATCGCTTCCTCTTTGAACAACTAGAAGAAAGCAAAAAGACCGTATACCACGAGGTGTACACCGAGGATGGCTGTTACCATCAGTTTCGCTTCTTAAACAATGCGTCTCTGAACAAGTCCTTTAAGAACCTTAAAGTGAATGTACTGGAGTATCGTTGTACAGACAGAAAGGGGAAAGAGGTCAACTTCTCTTGGGTTACGGATATTAAGTTAAAGGAATCTAATGTTTTACAAATATCACAAGCAGGGAGGGCAAGGTGGAAAGTCGAGAATGAGACCTTCAATACGCTGAAAAATCTGGGATACAACTTCGAACATAACTATGGACATGGTAAGCAGCACCTGTCCACCATTTTTTGTCTCTTAATGATGCTGGCATTTTTAGTTGATCAGATTCAAGAGGCCTGCTGCACAGTCTTTCAAAGTTGCAAGCAAAGAAAGGGAACATACCGACGTCTTTGGGAAGCAATGCGCACTTTGTTCCAAGAGGTGGTAATAGGAAGTTGGGAGAACTTATATGACCTAATCCTGAAAAAGAAGAGATTGGTTATGGACACTTCTTGAGAGTCTATTCAATCCCAGGTTTTTCAGCGTATCCCCAAAGTATTCCAACTCTCAAATAACTCTTTATTAGCAAGACCTAGAAAGTGTCTTTAGGGGCTCTTGTATTCAAAAACAAATTGAATATTTACTTGCTATAGATTTTGCTCTCTTCTCCCTTTAGTGGGAACTGCTGATCTTTTTCGTATCGACTAGACAGGATAAAAATTTATAGATGGGTATTAAATGTTTGATTTCGCAATCGCTCAGGGTTTTTGGCACTGCGCAAGGGCACTTGTTTAAGTTTTTAAAATCTTCGAACTCCAGCCATTCGCTAAGCCTCATATTATCACCTGAAGAACTGGGGTTCAATGGGCTTGGAATTGGCGTTGTAGTCACGGGGGAATTGCTTATCATGCCTTCAAAAAAATGGAGTTTTTAATAATATACACATAGGAGACATTTAGGTAAATAAAAAAAAGCAGAGGCCTTGGGCCCCTGCTTAATATCATTGCGTTAGCAGATGAGATTACTTGTTCTTCTCATCGTCATCGAGGATTTCGACTTCGGCCTCTTCGATGTTGTCGTCCGATTGCCCTGTTTCGGTTTGGCTTTCTGATGCTTGGGCATGAGGTTCGGAGTTGGGCTGTCCCCCGGGAGCTGCTCCCGCTTTTGACATCGCTTCCCCGATTTTTTGCATGTGCTGCTCTAGTTTTTCCTTGGCTGCTTTAATTTCTTCGATATTGCCGCCCTCCAGAGCTTTTTTGGTGGCGTCGATATGGGCCTGCACATCGTCGACAACGTCTTTCGGAAGTTTCTCTTTGTGCTCGTCAAGAGCTTTTTGTGCCTGGAAGGCCAGCGTATCGGCCTCGTTTTTCGCCAAGACCTGCTCTTGTCTCTTGCGGTCTTCCTCTTTATGAAGCTCGGCGTCTTTGATGATTTTGTCGATTTCACCCTCGTCCAGACCGGACTTGGCCTGAATGCGTATCGACTGCTCCTTGCCGGATGATTTGTCTTTTGCGGTTACATGCAAAATCCCGTCGGCGTCTATATCGAATGCGACCTCGATTTGAGGCATTCCTCTTGGAGCAGGGGGGATGTCGGTCAGGTCGAAACGTCCGATTTCCTTACAGTCCGATGCCATTTTGCGCTCGCCTTGCAGCACGACGATCGTAACGGCCGTCTGATTGTCTCCTGCGGTAGAAAAGATCTGTTTTTTCTGAGCCGGAATGGTGGTGTTCCGCTCAATAAGCGGCGTCATCACTCCGCCGAGGGTTTCAATTCCCAATGTCAGAGGCGTGACGTCCAGGAGCAGCACATCCTTGACATCTCCCATTAGCACGCCGCCCTGGATGGCAGCGCCGACTGCGACAACCTCATCGGGGTTGACCCCTTTATGCCCTTCTTTGCCGAAAATTTCCTGAACTTTTCGCTGCACGGCGGGCATGCGGGTCATTCCTCCGACCAGGATGACTTCGCTGATATCGTCTTTCGAGACGCCGGAATCTTCCAATGCCTTTTTGCAGGGCCCGACCGTCCGTTCGACCAGGTCGTGCGTCAGCTGCTCAAGCTTGCTTCTTGTCAGCGTAAGCGTCAAGTGCTTCGGTCCCGACGCGTCCATTGTGATAAACGGAAGGTTGATTTCTGTCGAGTCGGTTCCCGACAGCTCCATTTTGGCCTTCTCTGCGGCATCGCGAAGGCGCTGAAGAGCCATTTTGTCGTTATGTAGGTCGATGCCTTGCTCTTTATTGAACTCTTCAAGCAGCCAATTCAGGATTTTATTGTCGAAATCGTCTCCGCCCAAGTGGGAGTCGCCGCTTGTCGACAGCACCTCGAAGACGCCGTCGCCGATTTCGAGTATCGAAATATCGAACGTTCCTCCTCCAAGGTCGAAAACGGCGATTTTCTTATCGGCCGATTCTTTGTCGAGGCCGTAGGCCAGAGCTGCGGCAGTCGGTTCGGGAATGATGCGCTTGACATCGAGTCCTGCGATCCGTCCGGCGTCTTTTGTCGACTGCCTTTGCGAATCGTTGAAGTAGGCAGGAACGGTGATGACCGCTTCGGTCACCTCTTCGCCCAGGTAGGCCTCGGCCGTCTCTTTCATCTTGGTCAGAATGTGGGCGCTAGCCTCTTCGGGGGTCATGATTTTGCCATCTTGTATTTCAAAAACGGCGTCGCCATTCGAATTGGCCACCACCTTGTAAGGAACGGTCTTGATTTCGGATTCGACTTCGTCGCGCTTGCGCCCGATAAACCGCTTGGGCGATGAAATGGTATTTTCGGGATTCGCCACAGCTTGGCGCTTCGCAGGCACTCCAGTCAGCCTGTCTTTTCCTTTCAGGGCGACAATCGACGGCGTCGTTCTTGTGCCCTCGGCATTGGCAATCACCTTGGCTTGGCCGCCTTCCATGACAGCGACGCAGGAATTGGTGGTCCCAAGGTCGATCCCAATAATTTTGCCTTTTTTCTTTGTTGTTTCAGCCATGAGATTACTCCTTAACATTTGTTTCGTCCTGATCTTCTTCAGGACGGGATTCTTTTAAATTATTTTCTTTATGGTCCCGGACGACGATGACGTGGGCCGGCCTTAGCGTTTGTTCCCCGCAAACGTACCCTTTAAGCGTCTCCTCGACAATCGTTCCGGGAGGGTGCTCGTTGGATTCGATCGTTTCGGTCACGTGATGTAAGTGCGGGTCGAACTGCTGTCCCACGCAATCCATCGGCTTGACGCCGTTGCTGTCCAGAATGTCTTTAAATTGCCCCAGGATCATTTCGAAACCGACGGCCCAGTGCTTGATCTCCTCGGACATGTTCTTCGCATGCCTCAAAGCGTTTTCCATTTGGTCGATCGGGGCTAAAAAGTCGGCGATTACATTCCTTGCCGAGTGCCGGCTGAGATCGTCGCGCTCTTTCATCAGCCTCTTCCGAGTATTTTCCTGTTCGGCAAGCAAACGGAAATACTTGTTTTTAAATTCGCTTGCCTCTCTGCGTAAATTTTCCAGCTCAAGGTCGGTAACCTGGACGGGAATCGGTTCCCTTTCCACAGCCTGCTCTTCTTCGCGTGTCTCTTGGTCTTCTTTTTCTTTTGTCATGAGCTTTCTTTTGTCTCCTTTTCTTTCGATGTCTTGTCTTCAATCAGCATCGCCTGGGTTTGCCGGATGAGAAGCTGGTCTTCCCTGGATAGATAAATCGGGGTCGAGATCGGTTCCCGGTAGGTAATTTTGTGTTTGAATATGTTCTTTGTCAGAACTTCGCTGACTATCCGGGAGAAGTGGTGAAGGGTTCCGAACAGTCTTCTGTAGGGGATTCTGAGCGGGCCGATGAGTCCGACGGCGCCGACCGGCTTTTGGTTGACATAATAGGGGATGGCCATTGCCGTGCAATTGGGGTCTCCTTCGGCAAACGTACTCAATTCCTTGCCGATCCAGTATTTCAGAGCGTTGACCGAAAAGCAGTCTTTGAGCAAAAGTCTCATTCCGTGGATATTTTCGAATAGGGATAGCGCTTTCGACAATTCTTGGGCGTTTTCGTATTCGGGGTAATGCAGCAAGTGAGAGAATCCTGTACGGTACACTTCATCGTCGATAAAATTGCTGTAGCCGACCACATACCGGACAATGATCTCGTTGTACCAGTTGTGGGCGAGCTCTTCTTCATCGGGCTCGAGATTTTCGGGCTTGTCGTGCTTGGTTTGCCTCCAGGCGAAATAGCTCTCAATCCTTTTGAGGCGGAAAGAATTTAATTTTAAATCCGTGTGCAGAACCTCTGTTCTTATCAGCCCGAAATTCGTGATCACCACGCAAAGGCAGCGGTGGGGATCGAGCATGACCAGCTTCACCTCCAAAACAAAGTCGTTGTCGAATCTGGGGGCCAGCATGAAAACCGGGCAGCCTGTGATTTCGCTTAAAGTTTCAGCGCTTTTCTGTAAAAAGAGGGCGATTTCAGAGCTTTCATCCTGCTTGAGCTTTTCGATCTCCCCTTTTGCCAGGTCGTCGAGTATTGGCGATTCGAAATTTTCTGCGGCATATAGGCGGTAGGCTTTTTCGGTCGGGATGCGTCCGCCCGAGGCGTGCAGCTGCTCCAAGTAGCCTTCTTCTTCCAGGTGGGAGAAGTAGTTCCGGATAGTGGCCGAACTGAGCTCCTTGAAAATGGTCTCTTTCAACGTGTTGGAGCCGACAGGCTTGCCGCAGGTCAAGTAGTAGTCGATCAGGCCCATTAAAACCTGGTGCTCCCGCTCCTCTTTTGCCGATTTTTTGATGGTAGACGGTTTCATAACTTAAAATCCCCCATATCTTTTCCTCTACTTCTATTATAAGTCGAAGGGTTTCAAAGGTCAAGAAAATTTAGCACTCCGGCTATGAGATTGCTATAATCTTGCAAAATGACTATTAGGAATAGAGTATGGGCAGTACATCGATGACCGTCGGCGACCAGTCGAGGCCCCGGTGATAGACGAGCTCGGTGGCCATGCGGCAGGCTATGACGGCTTTTTTGTGGAGATCGGGGACGTTTTCTAGGAGCTGCTGCTTGAATTTGGTTTTAAGAAGGGGAGGGCAGTAATCGAGATAGGTGAGGATCAGAGGGTGGTCGGGATTTTTGGGGAGGGGGCGGTGTTCGATGAAGTCGAGGATTTCGTATTCGTACTTGTTGATGCACTCAGAAATTTGGTCGGAGATCTCGGTCAGATGCCGGCCTGTTTTTTTGTGGGTTCGGAGCAGCAGCTGGGCCTCGTTATAGGCAAGGAGTCGGACGCGCGACATGATTTCGCTGACAAGCTGATCTTTGTTTTCGATAAAGTCTGAGTCGCCTATCGCCAGCCCGCACAGCGCCTCGAAG
>SLFE01000242.1 GCA_007124415.1 Waddliaceae bacterium
GTAGGCTTCTTCAGAAAATGATTTTTCGTCCCAACCGTTGCGGATATCGAGCTTCATGACCCTTCCCTGCCGATCTGTCAGTTTTAAAAGGGTAACGGTATTTTCTGCTTTGCCTTCTTCGATTTTTTCTGCCCTGCAAAAGGAAGAGGTGTTTTTTTTATCAAAAGCGATTGCTTTTGATTGAATCAGTGATTCAATTAAATCCGGAATGCAATATTTTTTTTCAACCGAACCTCTACAAAGCTGTACGACTGCATGGATTTCATCATCAGGGTTCCGGATAAATTTTTCGTTTATCACCCTGCTGCGGCCGTTTCGGATCATATCGTCAACAAAAAGAAGCATCGCCTGCAACTTGACTTTTTCATCGAGGTTTGACAAGGCCGCCTCTATAGGCCATCGTTTTTTTTCCGCTTTTTCTTTCAGTTTTCGGTAGGGGATGCTGTGGCCGACCGCGGGTTCAAAAACAAAAGTGGCGATTCCATACAGCTTCTTATTTTGACAGGGTATTCCGCCTATCGCAGCTTCTGCATTGCAAGCGTATAGCTCGGCGGGATGTATTTTCGATACTGTTTCATGAAATTCTGCGATTGGCTTTACTTCGTTTTGCATGACGTTACCTTATTGATCATTAATCCAATTATTAACTTTTTCAAGATCATCTTCCTTGACGAATTTTTCCCAGACGCACGTTCTCGACTGGCGATAAGATTTTGTTAAGCTATCGATCGTTCGTATCTGATTATCTGTAAGAGAAAAATCGTCAATCTTGATATTTTCTTCCTGATGGCTGACCGACTTTGTCAAGGGGACAACCCCTTTTTGGGTTAACCAGCGATGAATCACCTGAGCGACTGTGACGACGCGTTCATTTTCGCCGGACAATTCCGCAGCAATCCGGGTCAGTTCTTTAATGTTTAGCCATCTCCCTTCACCTAAGGGACGGTAGCCGACAAGCTTGATCCCTTTATTGACGCAATACCGAATGAGCGTATCGTCATGGTGCATTGGGCTGATTTCTACTTGAACGTAGTCGGGGCGAAACCCTTTATTTTTCTCTAAGCCTTGTAGTTGAGACAAAGCCACGTTGGAAAGGCCGATATTTTTGATTGTTTCTTCTTTTTTTAACACTTGAAGTTGATCAAGCGTATCTTGTGAAATCGCATCCGGGGCATGTAAATACAGAACGTCAAGCGCAGGCAATTCAAGCTCTTCCAAAACAGCCTTTACGGCGCCTTTGCATCCTTTCTCTCGAATGTCTTTCAGCGTAATTTTTGAATGCACCTCTCCCTCGTAGGGGACTTCGATTTTCTTCAGGGCAAGCGGAAGCGCGGCATGCGTGCCATAAGCGGATGCGAAATCGAGAATCGTATATCCGGCGTGAATAGCGCCGGCTATCGCATCGGCGCAATGATCGGTATTTTTATCGGGTGATAACTTGAAGCAGCCGAATGCAACGGGCTGAGTAGACATTGATTGCATATTTTCTCTTATCGTAGAATTTCAGAAAAATTTTTTACCGAGTTTAGATTATAGCGATATCTAATGTCAAGGTAAATAAAGTTTTACATGAAATTCCAAAATTGTTTCTGTAAAATTATCATATTGATTTTAATTGATAATTTCATTATTTTTTATTGCTGACTTATGCTATTCAGCAGGCCGAGCTGGTCAATCTGGAGAATCGCATTTGCTGTAAAGCCGCGTTCCTTTCTACTGGAAAAGCTCTTTGATCATTTCTTGGTATTCCTGCCAGAAGTGTTCCTTCCAGTGTTCCCAGTAGCTTTTAAAGAAATGGTCTCCGCCGGGTATGCCGTCCCAGTGGGAGCCGACAAAAAAGACGTTGTTGCCGCCGAAGAGGATGGAGTAGATAAAGGTGATGGGGTCGAATATTGAAATGAAGTCGCGGCAGCTGATAATGTTGACTACGCTGTGAAATCCGTCGTCGGGGATGAGGGTCGGCGATCCCATAGTGATCACTCGGATCATTTTTTGTTCTTCGGGAGAGAGAAGATATTTGGCATGAAATGTTTCTGTTCCCCCCAGGCTGTGGGCGTAGTGGAATATGATGCCGCCGCCGTCAACTCCTCCCATGTCCTGAATTAGATCGCGCCAAATTTTAGCGAGCGCTTTGGCCTCCGCGGTTTTGTTTCCGAATTTCGAAAAGACCGAACGTATCAGGTCGCAGGTCCATCCTTTGGTTCCGACATGGCAGTAGTGAACGTTGCAGCCCCCATGGGATTCGGAAATCAGGGCAAGATTGGCTTCGAGGTAGCTCGCGTCTGTTAAAATTCCGTTGATAAAGGTGATCCTGTACTTTTCGTGGGGCTCGAAACCTCCGCCATAAACACCGGTATGGGAATTTGATGTGCTCAGTCCCGCCAGGACTAAATAATTGTTTCCCACAAAGAAAGATCCAAGTTCTTTCAAGTAGCGGTAAAGGGTTTCAACGGGGTTTAACGCTTCGAGGCAGTTGTTCATGCAGTCTGTGACGCGGGTGTTGATGTATTTGGCTGCGGAATTGATCGTTTCCCAGATGCTGCTGACGGAAAAAAGTCCGTACAGGTCCACGTTCTGCATCGGATTGCAGCGGGCAAAGGCATACCTGTTGACGCCGTCGAAAAATCCGAGAGGATCTTGGGAAATCCATCTGTAGAGCGAGGGGTCGTATTCCCTTTTTCCAAAATGGATCAGCCCTGTGTCGGGATCGACCCTTTTGCTTGAAAACCGCCAAGGATTGATCGAGTCTTCCGGCTGGATTTCCCTCCCCTTTTTATCGAAGATCGTTTCCCGGCCGTAAGCGTCGTATTCATAAATTTCTTTTATTTTTCCTTTTTTAGCATCGATCAGCGAAATGACCGACCCTCTGTGGTCGTGTATGGGGGTATAAGCTCGTCCGTCGATTTCTATGGCGACCGCGGCGCCTATTTCGGCTCCATGGCTCAGCCCCAAAAGCCGGAACTGCCTGATCTGCAAAGCGGCGTCCGCCTGCCCGATTTCATTGTCTCCGTCAAAGAGAAAGTGAACGGGGTCTTCTCCGGCCCCCTGCCTGCTAAGGCATCTGTGGAAGGGGTCGTAAACATAGACGATGGTTTTATCTTCGGTGCGAACCTCTGTCAATCTGTCGAGGGCATCGTAGCTGTAGGCGGTATGCGAGCCGTTTGCTTTTTTAAAAATAAGATTGCCGTTTTGATCGTAGGTATAAGCCGCCTCTCCCGACTTTACGACCTGGTTGTGGTCGTTCACTTCGAAAATTTGGGAACCTTTGACGAGGAGGTTGTCGACAGAATCGTATAGGAGGGTGTCTTCTCCGTCTTGTATGAGCTGGCCGAGGCTGTTGTAGGCGTAGGATTTGAGTTTTTTATCGAATGGGGCGTGATTGGTGGAGACTTGCATAAGCTTGCCGCTTTCGTAAGCTATTTTTTGTTTAACAAAAGGAGATGAAAGCTTTTCCACGCGGTTGTCGCCGTTTCTGCTGATGGAGAGCGTTCCTCCCTCTCCGATTAATTTAGCTTCTTCCAAAAACCCTTGTTCATTGTATTTTTCGTACTTATGGCGGTAACAAATTTTCCCGCTGGGATCTAGCCTTTTAACTGCCTCCAGTTTTTTTCCTTTGTATTTGTAAAGGGCTCCGCTGCCGTCGGGGAGCAGCATTTGGATGCGCCTTCCCTCCTCATCGTAGGTGTTGGAGACTGATAGGCCGTTTGCGAGAACTTCGCGGATCATCCGTCCATCGTCGTCATATTCGCGGATTGTTGCGGCGCAGGCTACGTGGTCGATGGCATGAATGACTCGGTGATCGCTGTCGTAGAAATATTCGGCATCGACAGTGCCGTCCGATGAAACGATCCTTTGCAAATCGCCGCTCGGGTGATAGTCGTAGACGAGGACGACTCCGTCCGGCTTGACGATTTTTGTCATTTTTCCGAATTCATTGTACTCATAAGAGAAAATGCGCGGAGAAAGGGTGTGGGCGTCTTCGATTTTTTCTTTGAGGCGTCCGCCGGGACCGTAAACCATCCTGGTTTCGATAACGGATCCGTTTTGCACATCGGTATCTGTCTGCCTGACAATGTTGCCTATGCCGTCGTAGCGGCATTCTTTCTTGGCCAGAAGAGTCCCGAAAGGATCTTTGATTTCAATTTTTTCTATTCGCCCAAGTGCGTCGAAAGTGGTAATTGTCATGGAACCGTTCGGTTGAACGATGATTTTTTGGAGGGCTCTTTGCCCCCGTTCGTTTTTGTAATCGTAGTTGAGGCGCTCGCCGATATCCAAGGATTGACGGACAGCCTTTTTTTCGGTTTTGAGAGCCGGTTTCAGCGAACTTTCTTTGTCTTTTGCCGCTTCGAATGTCCGGGATTTGCCGCTTGTGTCTGTTGTTTTGACAGAGGACCACCCTTGGTAGCTGGCCGATTTGCATTCGATAAATTCGTTTTCTTTGGACAAGACTCTGGTTTCGACGACGCGTCCTAGGCCGTCCCGTTCATATATGGTGGTATTGCCGTCGCGGGATTTGTGCGTGCGTAGGGAGCCGTCTAAGGAGTAGATGAATTTATCGGTTGAGCCGTCGGGGTATTCGATAAGGTAGGGCTTGTTTCTGGCTGTGTAGTGGAAAAGGGTCGTCTCTCCGTTGGGATCTGTAAAGGAGACCATTTGATCGAGGGCGTTGTAGAGATAAGATGATTGATAGTTGACCTGCCGTTCGTTTTCGTCCATGACAGGGGGATCTGTCTTTTTTATCATCCTTCCCAGACTGTCGTAAACAAAAGAGGTCTCGTTGCCAAGGACATCCCGGGAAACAACGAGGTGGCCGAGAGCATCGTAAAAATTTGTTTGTTCAAGCGTGGTGCCGTCGGCTTTTGTGATTTTTCGGTTTGTCACCCTTTTTTGAAAGTTATAGCGCGATTCGGTGATCTCGCCTGTTTGCATATCGGTACTGCAGATGATGTTTTCCAACGGAAAGTACGCGGTAAGGATATCGCCTCCGGACGTATCGCTGCGGTAAATTTCCCTTCCCGCCTCGTCATATTCCTTTCTGAGGATTTTTTTAGTTGCGGCCTCTGCATCAAAAATTTCCTGCCTGGATATCTGCCCGCGGTTCGTATAGGCGTTGAGTGTGGTGCGGCAGAAGAGCAGTCCATTGGAATTTTCAATAATTTCTTCGACAAGAGCGGCCAGCCCGGAGGCATGGGTTGCGTCTGAGGGGGTGATCAAGGTGGTTTTTTTGTCTCCGGCCTCCGATCTTTGATCGATCTGTTCGGTCTTGATCAGAATTCCTTTGGAATTGTACTCGTACCGTGTGTTGACATAAGGCTCTTGTCCTTGTCCGATTTCCGATTCGATCAACAAGAGGGTTTGCGGGTCGTACTTATACGTTTTGTAAAGGCCGTTGTCTTCTGTCTCGCGTGTCAAAAGACCTTCTTCGGAATAGATGCGCTGCCGGCTGTAGCTCTCGCAGGCGCTGCTTTCGCCGGACAGATTCCCGGAGACCGTCTCTTTGACCATGCGCCCCTGATCATCATATTCATAATGCTCGCTTTTCAGGATTTTTCCGCTAGGGTCTAAGATTTCATGGAAGGAAAGCAAAGGCTCGCCGCCCGGGCCCGGGATCCAGACGTACTGCTCTTTTCTCACGAGGGTTTGATTGTCATAGACCTCTATTGCTTCAACCCGGTTTTGTTCTTTCGAGAACCGGTAGATTTTTTTCATCCCCAAAACGTCCGTCATTATGGTATAGCCCTGGAAGTAGTCGTAACTGGCTATCGTTATCGGTTCTTTTTCAATGTCTGTCAGGGTTTTTTGTACGCTGACCTTTCCGATTCGGGGATCTTTCGGATTTTTGATCACAATGGTTTTGCCGTCCAGCTCATTGACGCCCGGATGATAGAACTCATTAATAAGCTGATGTCCGTTTGCCGTGCTCCTGCAGGAAATTTGACCTCCGGAATAGTCATAGGAGATCTCTTCTCCTCCGGAAGCGGCGACTTTTTTCAATTTTTCGTTTTCAATAAGGAGTTTCCACTCTTGCCCGTCATGGGTCGACAGCTTAAGCCAGGGGCCCATTTTCTCGAAGCGGATACAGCTTATGGCCTCACTGCCGCAGCCGGTTAAAACTTTGACCGATTCCAATTCATTTGCCGAATTTGCCGCGGAACAAATATGGAGCCTGCACCCTGCGCCCGGCAATTGCGGCGCCGGTTGAAGAATTTTCCACGTCCAGCCTCCCGCAAGAGAATAGCCGCTTGCGGCCGCGGAGGGATCAAATTCCCTTTTCAGAGTAAACGGCAGAGGGCCGGAAACGGTGATGTCGGTGTTCGTTTCCCTGTAAATGCCGGTGATGACATCGACGGAATTTTCGGAAAGGGAGGAGGGGTGGGATGCCGAGCAGGCGTTCCAAAGGCCGAAAGCTAAAAAAAGGGAGAAAACAATAGTTTTCATATTGTTCATAATTTTTAAATCCTTGTATTACAGGTAAAAAGGAATAATATACATCATTTCGTCTTTTTTTAGTAGATTACCTATCCGACACATTATAACATTTATTTTAAAAGGCAATTTTTCCGGTCTTTCCCCCTTTAATTCGAGAAAAAATCGCCTTTCTAGGGAGTGTACTCAAAAGATGAATTAGGGATTTTTGATGAGATTTTTCCTTCGCTAAACGACCTTTTCGAAAGACATACTTGATAAAGTAGGCTGAGAAAAGGTCGTTTAGAGACGGA
>SLFE01000138.1 GCA_007124415.1 Waddliaceae bacterium
CCTTGTCTTGCGTACGAGCATTGAAGTCTTTACAAAAAGCCATGATATTCAGACCGGCGGCCCCTAAAGCAGGACCGATAGGCGGAGCCGGGTTGGCCTTGCCTGCCGGAATCTGTAGCTTAATGACTTTTACTATCTTTTTCTTTTTAGCCATTTATTCTTTCCTCAAAAGGGTTTTTCTTCTCAAATCCCTTCATCCATTTTAGTCATTTAAGAGGCATTATGACGTAAGCTATGAAGAGACCAATAATTTTTTACGAGTCGTCATCAACTCTTTCTACCTGTGCAAATTCAAGATCGTCGACACGGGTGTCTCTTCCGAAAATCGAAACCATGACGCTTAGTTTTCCTTTTTCATGGAAGACTTCGGTAACCGTTCCTTCGAAATTATAGAAAACACCATCAACTATTTTTACGACATCGCCTATTTCAAAAGGATGCTTCTGTGTTACGGTATCTTTCTTCTTCTGGAGATCTTTTAAAATTTCGTCAACTTCTGCGTCAGTCAACGATGTCGGCTGAGCGCCTCCCAAAAATCCGACCACGCCATTCGTCATTTTTACGTACTGCAGAGACTCGTCATTCAATTCCATCTTAATCAAAATGTATCCGGGCCATAGCTTCTTTTCGACAATCTTCTGTTCGCCGCCTTTAACTTCCGACACATTTTCTGTGGGAACCATGACTTCGTTTATAAAATCCTGCACTTTCCTGACAGAAGCCTGCTCTTCTATCGAGCGCTTTACCTTTTTTTCCTGACCGGAGAGAACCTGTAAAACGTACCAATTCATTGTTATTATTCCTACCCTGCAATCCAATGCACTATGTTACCGAGGCCGACCAGCGCGCTGCGCACAAACAAATCGATTCCATATATCATAATCCCCAGCGTAAAGGTTGCTCCTACGACTATCTTCGTATACGAGCGCAATTCTGCTTTTCCCGTCCAGGAAATCCGCTGAATCTCTTTCTTGACCTCGCCAAAAAAACTTGCGGTTCTCTGCATGGATCCTTTAGATCCCTGGGTTGACGTTTGCTTTTTTTTAGCATCCATTAGATTCATAGTATCCCATTATGGTTTGTGGCGAGTGCGGAGGGGCTCGAACCCCCGACCTGCGGCTTTGGAGACCGCTGCTCTACCAACTGAGCTACACACCCATAAGTAAAACCGGGAGGACATATCTTCCTCCCGGATCGATAACATCATTACTCAATAATTTCGGACACTGTTCCTGCGCCGATTGTTCGTCCGCCTTCGCGTATCGCAAATCTCTGTCCAACTTCCAATGCGACCGGCGCAATCAGATTGGCAGTGATTTCTACGTTGTCGCCTGGCATAACCATCTCGGTGCCGGCAGGAAGTTCTACTGTTCCGGTCACGTCGGTCGTTCTAATATAGAACTGAGGACGATAACCCTGGAAGAACGGCTTGTGCCTTCCGCCCTCTTCTTTTGTCAGAACGTATACCGGGCCTTTAAACTTGGTGTGAGGCGTGCAAGAGCCGGGAGCGGCAAGAACCATTCCGCGCTCAACATCATTTTTCTCGACACCTCTCAGAAGAACCCCAACGTTCTCGCCGGGATGAACTTCTTCCAAAGTTTTATTAAACATCTCAAGTCCTGTCGCCACTGTTTGACGCGTGTCTTTCAAACCGACTATTTCAAGCTTGTCATTGAGCTTGATAACTCCCCGTTCAACTCGTCCGGTCACCACAGTACCTCGTCCGGGTATGGAGAAAACGTCCTCTATCGGCATCAGGAATGGCTTGTCGAAATCTCTTTCCGGCTCCGGAATCGACTGGTCGACTTGCTTCATTAGCTCAATGATTTTTTCCTCAGCGCTTTCGTCGCCGTCAAGGGCTTTCAATGCTGAACCGCGGATGATAGGAACATCTTTGTAGCCTTTAGCTTCAAGGATCTCATGCAGTTCAAGCTCCACCAGGTCAAGAAGCTCTTCATCTTCCGCGCCCAGCATATCGCACTTGTTAAGAAATACGACGATTCCGGGAACATTCATTTGCCTGGCCAGCAGGATGTGCTCCTTTGTCTGAGGCATCGCTCCGTCAGTAGCCGCAACAACAAGTATTGCCCCGTCCATTTGGGCAGCCCCTGTAATCATGTTCTTAACGTAGTCCGCGTGTCCCGGACAGTCAACGTGTGCATAGTGGCGCGCGTCTGTTTGATACTCAACGTGGGAAGCGTTGATCGTAATGCCGCGCTTTTGCTCTTCCGGCGCGCTGTCGATTTGAGCAAAGTTTTTTGCGTCTCCGCCGTACTTTTTAGTCAGCACCTTGCTTATCGCAGCCGTCAGAGTTGTTTTGCCATGGTCGACGTGACCGATGGTTCCGATATTTAAGTGTGGCTTTTCCCGCTTAAATGCTTGCTTAGCCATTTGTATTTTCCTCCGTAGACAACTTCATGTTTTTTGTTAAATTTGGTTGCCCAGAAGAGGAATTGAACCTCCGACCGCTTGCTTACCATGCAAGTGCTCTACCTCTGAGCTATCTGGGCTAATCAATATTTCTTTATCTGCAGTCTTCCGCTTTTGCTTTCTGGCAAGAGTTGGTCAAACACACCGCAATTGAAAGCTTATAAGTTTAATGTCTTCCGCAAATAAAATCAATAGGGTTGAAAAGTTTTTCTTATCCAATCCTATTTTTGCCTATAAACGATTCGAGCCTTTGTCAAATCGTAAGGTGATAATTCGCAAGTCACCACATCCCCTGCCAGAACACGGATATTTCTCATCCGCATTTTGCCGCAGAGATGGGCGTGAACCGTCATACCGTTTTCCAACTTCACCCGAAAAGTCATATTCGGAAGCAATTCTTCGACGGTGCCGTCAACTTTAATCGTGTCTTCTTTAGCCATAAATCCTTAAAAAAATCGATATACGATGTGATTAAATAATGATTTTAGCATTAAAGTCAACTAAATAGCAATAGATAGGATCGCAAAAAATCAAAAAATACCTTTTTCTTACCGTTCCCTCATGCCCCGCCTCTTAATCACGGTCTCGCGATACATCGCGCGGCCGTTAATTGAGCCTGCATGCCCCGGCTGGTTAAAAAATGTCCTTCATGTTAAACTTAAACATTATGTATCAATCTTGTCTAAAAAAGCAGATGAAAGTTAAGGAAAGATTTGAAGGCTCGCCTTCGGATGAGGTCAAATACGATATAATTATTAATATGGGAAAAGGCCAGCAGACAATGAGCTCTGCGCTGATGACAGAAAATAACCTTGTCAAAGGTTGTCAAAGCACAATGTATCTCCACTCGCGATACGAAAACGGTGCGGTGCATTTCCAAGCCTTTTCCGACGCCCTTATATCTTCCGGGCTGGCCCAGATGATGATCGAGGTGTACAGCGGAGAGGATCCCGAAACAATACTTAAATGCCCTCCTACGTTCATCGAAGAACTGAATATACCTGCAAGCCTCACCCCTAACAGAGCGAACGGCCTCTACAATATCCATTTAAGAATGAAGCAGGACGCGCTTAACTATCTGATTACAAAAGGTGGACATCCTTAACGTCGTAAATCGACGAAAGCAGTCCGAGGTGTACGAAAACTTCGATTCCGAGCGAGTAAACAAAAAAGAGAATTGTCAAAATCAATACAATCTTGAAGCCGGCAATTCCCGCCATCGCCGGCAGATTCTTGCGGTAGCGGCCAACCCACACCATCATCACAGGAAGCATACCATTTAGGATTGTATCTCCAAAGCCCCCTGATATATCCATTGCAACCAGAAAGGCCCGTTCGTAATTGATAGCGAAAAACAGTGTTGGCACGGCTATGATCAGCCCGAGCTTGACTCGTCCCAAACCAGCCTTTTTAATCTTGAGCCCGTCTGACAAAAAATCAAAAAGCCCAAGAGACATCCCTAAAAATGAAGTAATTAAAGCAAAAAATGCAAAAAATTCAGCAATCGTTACCACCCAAATGTTATCGGTGGCCTTTTTGATGAATTTTGTGGCTATGGCCCCTTCGTGAAGCGCCTGGACCAAGCCATCGGGCCCTTCCGCAGGAACAATGCCGAGAACGAGAAGCTGCCACATAATATAAACTATAAGAGTGATCGATGTTCCGCCTATAACACTTATCTTCAGATGTTTGGCGTTTCTTTTTAAGTACGGGGTCAGGCTCGGCACCATGGTCTGATAAGAAAATGAGGTCAGAATCAACGGCACTCCAAGAAAAGCAAAGTGCCAACGCTGATGGAGGAGATTGGCGAGTTTAATCTCTTGTACCCCTACGCCTATGATCAAAAAATAAGCTCCCAGCATTCCGAAAAACAAAACGGTATTGACCCTTCCGACAATTTTTGCCCCGAGATCGACCAATAAGCCGAAAGCTAGAAAAAAAATGAGGCATCCGAGCGTTCGGGAAAGTTCAATATCAAAGTAATCGGCCATCACGGAAACAATATACATACCTCCGCCGGCAGTATAGGCAATGATTGAGGCATAGCAAATGAACAAATAAAGAATCCAACTGGCGATTTTCCCGGGAAGCCCGAGCATGCGAGAGGACATTGAAATAATGTGAGCCCCTTCCTCAAGCCATAAACTCACTTCTACAAGAAGCAGTCCCGTCAAAGTCATGGCGGCCCAGCAGCACAGCATCACGACTAGGGAGGGGAAAAATCCGCTGATACCCGTAGCGACAGGAAGGGCTAGCATGCCCCCGCCTATGCTTGTTCCTGCGACTAGCAAGGTTGCGGACAAGATCCTGGACTTTGGGGCAGATGGGGCTTGCAAATCAAAAATTCCTATGATTGAGCTATAGATTTAACTTTTTTTACCTTTGACGTCAATGTTATATAAATCGGTTCCATGCGATTGGGATTATTGGAGGGAAGGGCTGTCGGTAGCGATGCCCATGGCATGGATCCCGTTGTCAACATGCAGGACTTCACCTGTGATGGCAGAAGCGAGCGGCGAGAGTAAAAATGCGGCGGCTCTGCCAACTTCCGGAGCGGTCAAATCTTTGGGCAGCGGTGCGTTCGCCTCTGAGTAGGCAATCATCTTGTCGATGAATCCGATAGCTTTGGCCGCACGGCTGCCGAGGGGGCCTGCGGAGATGGCATTGACGCGCATGCCCCATTGGCGGCCCGCTTCCCACGCAAGGTAGCGAGTGTCGCTTTCCAGCGCGGCTTTAGCTGCATTCAATCCGCCGCCATAGCCGGGAACCACCCTCTCGGCGGCAAGAAAACTCAACGTCAAGGCAGAGGCCCCTTCATTCATGAAAGGGCCAAAATGAGAAACAAGGCTGACAAAAGAGTAGGCCGAGGCGCTGACGGCAGCTAAATATCCATTCCTAGTCGTCTCTATCAATGGTTTCTGAGCTTCCGGGCCGTTGGCCAAAGAATGGACAAGAATATCAATGCTTCCAAATTCCTCTTTAACATGGGCGGCGACTTCGGAAACGGTATACCGGGACACATTGCGATACCGTTTGTTGTCCTTAATGTCATCAGGAACGTCTTCGGGATAATCGTAGGCGGCGTCAAGGGGGTAAATCCGCGCGATCTCCATTTTTGAGCCGTCGTCAAGAGTTAGAGACTCGTCTAGCTTTCCATTTTCCAAACTTCTCAAAAAGATTTGATAAACAGGTGGCCACGTGCCCAATATCACTTGAGCTCCGGCCTCCGCAAGCGCCTTGGCAACGGCCCATCCGTACCCGCGGTCGTCGGCAACGCCGGCGACAAATGCTTTTTTACCTTTAAGATGAATTCCCAGCATAAGCTAGCGATTATAAGAAATGATTGTTTTTTTCAAAACTACTTTTTACTGATGCTGATTTTGCCGATTGTATGCCTGAGATCTTCGGAGGCTAGGCTAAGTTCTTCGATGGTTTCATGGAATTGGTGGATGGACTCGGTCGTCGACGAGGTGGAGTGGCTAAGCTGGACCATGGATTCGTTAATTTTTTCTGCGGCCCCGGACTGCCCCTGCATTCCTTCATTGACAGACTCGAATCTGTAAGCTAAAGCTTGAACTTGAACAATGATCTTTCCAAGCTGCTCGCCGACATCCCCGACTTTTTCCACTCCGAAATTGATCTCTTTTGTGAAGTCTTCAACCCCTGAAACGCATGAAGAGACAGCGCCCATGATTTCATTACAGATCTTTTCGATGTCAAAAGTGGCCAGTGCGGTTTGGTCGGCAAGGCGTCTGATTTCCCGAGCGATGACAGAAAAGTCTCTGGAAAATTGCCCGGTTTTCTCGGCCTCAATCGCAGCATTCAACGAAAGAAGGTTGGTTTGCCTGGCAACATTAGTAATCGTCGTGATGATTTTGGTAATATTGCCGGCTTTTTCGTTAAGCGCCGCAAGCTTTTCAGCAATGTTTGTGGAAGCATTGACCATCTGGCGCATAATCTGTTCCATTGTGATCAAGCTGTCCTGCCCGTCCGAGGCCAAGTTCGATGTTTGCTCGGCTACCTGGCTGACATCGTTGATAGTCCTGGCAAAATCCTTAGCGGTCGTCGAAATTTCACTGGCCGTAATCGAGATTTCCCTAGTCGCCTCGCCCTGTTCGATTATCAGCTTTTCCTGCTGCTTCGAGGCGGCGGTAATTTCACCTGCCGAAGAGCTTAGGTTAACACCGAGCCTTTGGAGCTGGCGGACGATCTCCTCAAATGTCTGGGCCATGTTGTTGAATGAGATGGAAACCTGCTTCATCTCATCCTCAGCATTTTCGTCAACATGGACCCGATAGGAAAAATCCCCATCCGCCACTCTTTGGGTAGCCTTAAAAACTTTGCGGTGCTGATTAATCAGCTGCTCAAGGTGGTCGGCCATTCTGTTAAAGGCCATAGTGGCCATGCCGATTTCTTCTGTGTAGAGAACCGGAACGCGGACAGAAAGATTGCCCTGCGTGAGCTTGCGAGTTCCGTTATCGAGATCGCGAAAGCATTTTATTGCCTCATATACAAAGTGCACGCCGAGGTAACTGCCCAGGAATGTGAAAGAGATGCCAAGGAAAAAGACGTAAAGCATGCTCATCCACAGATCATGCTTTTTCTTCTCAAGAATTTGATCAAGCTGATCGGATATCAGCCGCCAAAGCGAATAGCTGTCGCTAATGGCGATTGCTCCCTCGACTGATACATATGTCTGCAAGCCGTCAGGATTGGCCGCGGAGATATAAATCTCTTCAATGGAGTGAATGAACTCCTCAACCGACACCTGGTATTGATTCATCGCAATCCTGAGATTCTTGCTCACCTCTGTAAACCCTTCAAGGGTTTCGAGTTCGTTTCGGATCTTGATTAATTCATTAAAGGTGGCAGCCGAATCTCGTCTTAAAAAAAGGGTGATCGACATTAGTTCCGAGCGAACATCCTCATCGACCCTCTGTTCATCCCGGGCAGTTTCGGTAAGGTACACGGCCCGTCGTATCAATTCCTGCGACTCCCTCAATCTATTCTGAATATTTTCAAGCAAAAAATAGCTGATATTGACCGGATTCATCGACAAAATGACGTTGTCGGCGGTTTGCTCCATCAAAGAGCTGATCCCGGCAAGCAAACTTTGATGTGTCGTGTGAGGGTCGGGCAGCAACCCTTCGATAGAGGATTCGGCTATCCTGCCCCATAGACGCTCGATTGATTGCAAGGTCTCTCTTTTTTCTTCAATCAGCACCTTGGAGTCATTTTTAACTTCTTTAACCTGGGCTATAACTTTGGCAAGCTGCTGAGTCCCCCTCTCCTCAAGAGCCTCCAATTCGCCTCTTAAATTTTGATCGCCGCCGATAAATTGACCTAAAAAGCGTTCATGCCACACTACAGTCTCATAAAAATTTCTTAAGGGCTCCTGAATTTCACTGTTACTGAGTTCAGCTTTGATCAGCGATATTTGGTGAAGAATGAGATAAAGAAGATAAAACCAAAAGATGAAAAAGCCGATACCTCGGACAAACCCTGCAAAGACGTATTTCTGAGCATAGGTAAGGTGATTGGTGAGCCAAAGAAGCAAGCCTCGTCTCTTTTTCCGCATCATGATCCTTTTACCTCTATGATCTTGGACACCGCATTTTTCAAATAACGGGCGCTTTCGTTCAGTTCATTTGTCGTAATTGCAAATTGGTGCATGGATTGAGCAGTTTCATGAGCGGTCTTGCTCAACTTAACAATCGCTTCGTTAATTTGCTTTGAGGCATCGTATTGGATTTGCATTCCCTCGTCCACCAGCTCAAAACGAGGCGCAAGGGCCTGCACCTGCTCGATGATCCGGCTCAACTGAACGCCGACTTTTTCGTTTTGTTCCACTCCGTTTCGTATCTCCTGGATGAAATCGTCAACTCCCATCACGCTGGCCGATACTGCGCTCATCATTTCCTCGACAATTTTGTCTATATCGAGAGTTGCCAAGGCCGTCTGATCGGCAAGCCCCCTAATCTCTCCGGCGATAACAGAAAAACTTCGTCCGTCTTCGCCTGCCCTGTCAGCAATGATCGCAGCGTTCAAAGAAAGGAGGTTTGTCTGGTCTGCAACATTAGTGATTGTCACAATCACCGAATTAATATTGCCGGCCTTATCGTTTAAGACTCCCAGCTTGGATGCAATGTCTGTTGACGCCTCGACCATTTGACGCATGATCGATTCCATCTGATTGAGGCTCTGCCTTCCTTTGCTGGCAAGGCCTGCCGTCTGGTCGACAACTTTTGTCACTTCGCTGATCGTTGTGGCAAACTCGCTTGCGTTTTTGGCGATCTCTTCAGAAATTCCGACAATCTCTTTCGTAGTTTTTTCTTGTTCGAATGTCGAGGCTTCGTGTTTTTTGGTGGCTACAGAAATTTCTTCGGCAGAAGAGGTCAACTTGATACCAAGCCTGTTGACCTGGGTGATGATGTTTTCAAATGACGATGCCATATTATTGAAGGAGACCGCTAAATTCCCAATTTCATCACTTGCCTCCTCAACGACTTTCACACGCGTCGAAAAATCTCCGCTCGCAAGTTGCTTTGTCGCTTTGAACATATGGCGCATTTGAGTGATCAAGCCTTCGAATGTTTCGGCCATCTTGTTGAACCCTTGGCTCGCCCTTCCGATCTCATCTTCGAATAAGACAGGAACCCTTGTATCGAGCTCTCCACGGTTCAGCTTTTGATAACCGCGGTCAAGATTCTTAACGGACTGAACAACCATCCCAACAAAAAAACGGCCGAGAAGCACCCCTACTAATGTAATCAACAACGAACCGGCAAGCAAGATGTACTTGCCGGGAATGATTTCTCCAAGGCGCACATTGAGGATATTTTCTAAAATGTCATCGGATTCACGCCAGAAGGCAAAACTGGACTCAAGAACGGCCCTGCCCTCTTCAGCATAATCGACTGCTTCCACTCCCCTAAGAGCTATTAACTGATCGATCATGAAAAAGTAGCGCTCCATGGCTGTCTCGTAGTCTGCGTAACTGAATTGCAACTCCTGTTTGATCCGACGATATTGGCCAAGCCCCTCCAGTTCTTTGATAGCGGTTTCGGAAAAATCGGAAACGCCGGAAAAAACGCTTTTGAGATTAATATATTCGGTTAACAAGGCATCCCTTTCGGCCGGAGTCGGCTCCTGGGATAAATTCTCAACGAGAGCGACGACCGCATTGAGATGCTTGATAGCTCTTGGCAAATAATACACATTCGCCTCGGTGAGAGCGAATGAGACGACCTTCAAAACCGTATCGGGGTGCAAAGCTTCCTCAAGCTGCCTCATCATTGCACTTAAATTTCCCATAAGGGTTTTATGCTTACGCTTGGCCTGCTCGGAAGACATTTGGAAGGCAGCACCCTGTATCGCATCCCATTGCCTGCCGATATCAGGGATGCTGAGAGGCTCGTTGTGAGGGCTTAAAAAGCTTCTCCCCTCTGCAATCATGATTTGCTCGAGCCTTTCTTGCTTGGACAATAAATCGCGCACATCCTGCTGGATCATTGTATGAAGTTTTCTCATCTCATTCCGAACAGTCCTGTCGCCATCGATATACTTTCTAGTCAACGAATAATGCCTGTCGACATTTTCATAAATTGATCTGAGAGGGCGCTGAAGCCTGTTTCCTTCGATTTCGGCATTCAGTAAACTAATTTCCGAATTGACTTCGACAACTAAACCGTAGATCACCAAGCCGAAGCCGAAGAGCACAATAAATATCATCGCATAATACTTCTGATGGTTGGACAACAGGTTTGTCAAAGTGTACAAAAAACCGTGATGGCCCGTATCCATTTCCAATTTTTTGTCCTGATTCTCTTTCATTGTCTTATCTTCTCTAATGTTTCCCGCAATCCAGCAGCTGCGACATTCAAATGTTTAATCGTTGAATGAAATTGACTCATCGACTCGCTGGTTTCACTGGCCAGCGCGCTCAAGTCAATCAAAGCCTTGTTGATTTGCTCGGCCGCCTCCGATTGATTCTTCATCCCCTGATCAACGGATTCAAATCGGTCGACTAACGTTTTCACCTGTTCCATAATGCGGCCCAGCTGTTCGCTGACTTCCTTCACCTGATCAGCGCCTTCCCGAATTTCTTTTGTAAAATCATCCACGCCCATAACACTTGATTTAACCGCATCGACTATCTCATTCACAATTTTTTCGATATCGGTAGTCGACATCGCCGTCTGATCCGAAAGACCGCGGATTTCGCGGGCGATCACCGCAAAGCTTCTGCCGGCCTGTCCGGCTTTTTCCGCTTCTATGGCCGCGTTCAAGGAAAGTAAATTCGTCTGGGCGGATACATCAGAGATCGTTGTGATAACGGTCGTGATATTGCCGGCCTTTTCATTAAGAACAGCTAGTCTGGAGGCAATATTTGCAGCGGCGTCTTCCATTTGCTTCATCACCGTTTCCATCTTGCCCAGATTCGACTGCCCTGTGCGCGCGAGCCTTGCAGTCTCCTCGGCAACCTCGCTCACATCGCTAATAGTTTGCGCAAAATCCTTTGATGTCGCTGAAATTTCCGTCGCCGTGACAGATATTTGCTTTGTAGTCGATCCTTGCTCAAGGATCGCGGCTTCATGCTGTTTTGACGACGCGGCGATCTGTGTGGCCGATGATGTCAGCTCAATAACCAGGCGGTGAAGCTTTGTAACAACCTCCTCAAATGATTCTGCCATTCGGTTAAAAGAATTGCCAACCGCCTTGATTTCATCCTCGGCCGACTCGTCGACGTGAATTCTGGCGCTAAAATCTCCTCTGGATAAGGTTTGGGTCCCCTCCAGAAGCTGCTTGAACTGATTCATCATCCGTTCAAGGGTATTGGCCATGTGGTTGAAAACGATGCAAACTTTGCCGAGCTCGTCTTTGTATCTGACAGGAACACGTGCGGAAAGCTCGCCCTTGCTGATCTTAATGGCTGTTTCTTTAAGAGCCTTAAGACTTTTTATCGACTCTGAAACAAAATATGACCCCAAGATGAATCCGATCAAAATGATAAATAACGAGACCCCCATAATGATGGCTCTTTTGGCAATAATCGAGGCCTCCCTGTCCTCGAGGATTCTCTCGATTCCCGTAGAAACCTGATCCCAAAAGACAAATGAATCGTTGATCGCCTGTATACCTAAACTTTGAAGTGTCGATAAGCTTGTCCCCTCGAGGTTTTGCCCGATTACCTCCTCCCGAATCTCTCCGACGATCAGACTCACAGACTGATAAAACGATGCGAAGGATTCTGAAATCCGCTCGCGAATGTCCGGATCGTCGGCAAGAGCGGTCAAAACACGCGATATCCTCTCTTCACTCACGCGAAGATCCCTGTCGATCAATGACACCAACCCTATCAATTCTTCACGCTGCCCATCGGTCAGCTCGCCGGCTAAATAACTCATTTGAATGATATTCAAGGATTGTGAAATGCTTTCTTGAATATTTGGCAAAAGGCCCGAAGAGCTTTCGACCATCTGGTAAATAATGAAGCTGGGATCCTGGGTCAAATTCGAAATATTGTCGCTGTATTTCAAAAGGCTGTGGACATTATGGATCAATTCATCGTGCTGCTCGTTACTTGTCTGCAAATCGATATCAAACACATTTGCCCTGATCGGCCGCCACTTTCTATCGACTTCTTTGGGGTCATAGCCCTGATCGAATATTTGGACTTGGGCAAACGCCATGCCCCTGGCTTTTTCTTCAAGCTCAAAATGGACTTTCTCAAAGTTTCTCAAATCCTTGTTAATTTCTTTCTGCAGCTGAAGAATTTGACTTTTTAGGAGGGTATTGCCCTGATAGTACCGCTGGACAAGATACTTATGCGTGTTGATTCCGATTAGAAAATCCCGCAATTTCTCCTGATGCTTAAGCCCTACCAGTTCGACTTTGATATACCTGAGCTGGACATTCATGTCAGTCAATACCACCCAGCCCAATACAACATAGCCCAGGCCAACGATAGCTATCGTCAACAAATGTCGATAAAAGCTCGAGAAGTTGTTCATTATCCAGGAAATAAAACTTCCGTGTCCTTGTCTCATGGCCCTTTTCAGCGTTTGGTTTATAGCTTGCGTTATCACTAGAGAAGCAAGAAAAAAATTAATTGACAACCGAAAAACAGCCCTGGGGCATCCGCTTTTAAAATGATGTAAAATAACTTATCCACATGAGAATGTGAACTTTAACTATATTTTATAAATAGAACGTCGAGCTGCAGCTGATTTAAAATCATGAAATTTAAACGATTTCATCAAAAGAGGTTGCCGAAAAATGTTAAATTCGCTAAATTTATGGCTTGTTTCGGGCGCATAGCTCAGTTGGTAGAGCTCCTGCCTTACAAGCAGGCGGTCATAGGTTCGAGTCCTGTTGCGCCCAAGAAAAATAGAAAACCTACATCTGCGAGAGTAGTTCAACTGGTTAGAGCACCGGCCTGTCACGCCGGAAGTTGCGGGTTCGAGTCCCGTCTCTCGCGTTCCTTTTTATCTTGCACATTAATTCATATTCAGGTATTTATAATCTTTAATTATTATGACTAAAGCTGCAGAAAAACCCAGAAAATCCTTATTATCATCCATACTCCTTTATTTTTGGATGGCTTTAGGATCCTTCCTCGCCGCATTTGCCATTGAGGTGTTCTTCATTCCCAACAACCTCATTGACGGCGGCGTTGTCGGCCTGTCCATGATTTTCGGTCAGATTTTCGGCAAGCACGTGATTCCCTTTCTGCTTATTATCTTCAACTTACCTTTTTTATTCCTGGCCTTTCGGTCCATAGGTAAGGCCTTTTTAATTCACATGTTTGTGGCTCTTTTACTATTTTCAGGATCTATGATATTTATTTCCAATGTCTTACATCTTGAGTTCCCCGGAGACCCACTGGAAATCGTAGTGTCGGGCGGAGGCGTATTGGGAATAGGGCTCGGATTGATCATCAGGTCGGGGGGCTGTTTGGACGGCACTGAAATTTTAGGCATTATCTTAAACCGCCGTACCGGATTTACCGTCGGACAGATTGTCCTGTTCACCAACGTTTTTGTCTTCGGAGCCGCAGGATTTGTTTTTCAGGACTGGCACCCCCCTCTTCTCTCCCTCATCACCTATATGGTCGCTGTTAAAGTCATGGATGCTGTAATCGTCGGACTGGAAGAGACCAAGTCGGTCATCATTATTTCCCGAAAATCGAAGGAAATCGCTGAATCGGTCATGCATAAACTCGGACTGGGCCTCACCATTATGTATGGCAGAGGAGGCTATTCCGGCACTGATCAAGAGATTCTTTACGTTATCGTCGAACGTCTGCAATTGCATGATTTAAAAGAAATTATCTTCGACATCGACCACAACGCCTTCATTGCCATCGAAAACTTGCATGAAGTCGCTAACGGAATGCAGGGCTACCCCGGTAAAAAAGGGCGTGTGGAAAGGATCGTTGATAAGATCTTAAAGAAGCCTTCCCCCAATGTCTCCTGAAGAAATAAAAGAAAAAGCCTTATCCCTTGGATTTGACGATGCCGGCATCACCCCTGCCATCATCCCCGATGAAGATATTCGCGCCTATCAAAGATGGCTGGCGGCAAACAAGCACGCCAACCTCGCTTACATGGAAAATCAGATCCGCTGCAACCCGGAAAATCTTCTTCCCGGGGCCAAAACCGCCATCATTTTCGTCACATACTATAAGCAGCCCAGCTCCGGATTTAAACCCGGCAGGGGCCTCATCGCCTCATACGCTCGCGGCAGGGACTACCACAATGTCCATCGAAAACGGCTCAAGCATTTTATTCGATGGCTTGAAGAAAAAACCGGCCAAAAAAATATCGCCAAAGGATTCAGCGATTCGGCGCCTATTCTGGAACGCGCTCTAGCCGTGCAGGCGGGACTTGGATGGTTCGGAAAGAACACCCTCCTCATCCACCGCCAATTCGGAACATACACTCTCCTTTCCGGCCTGCTTACTACCCTGGACATACCAGGCGTGAATAAAAAAGAGCGCATGCCTCGATGCGGCAGCTGCACAAGATGTCTTGATGCCTGCCCGACAAAAGCTCTCTCCCCCTACGAGCTCGATGCCGCAAAGTGCTTATCCTATCACCTGATCGAATCCAAACAGGCGCTTCCGGACAACATCAGTGAAAAAAATCCCGGATATGTTTTCGGATGCGACATCTGCCAAGAGGCCTGCCCGCACAATTTCCGCAAATCCCCCTCCCAAGCCGAAGAATTCCGGCCCGATCAGGGAATAGGACCCTATCTCGACCTCTCGCTGCTAGAAGACATTGAAGCCAAGCCTGAAAAACTATTTGGCACTCCTTTAAACAGAAGGGGCGTGCCTGGACTCAAACATTCTATGAAAAAAATTCTGGGAAAGGATAGACTGCAATCATGACAGACGAAGACTTCCCAACCACCGACGCCTGGCGGGTTTTTCGCATTGTGTCGGAGTTCGTTGACGGATTCGAGACCATGATGCGCATTGGTCCTTCAGTGTCGATTTTCGGTTCTGCCCGATTTCTCCCTGAAAATCCTTACTACCAGCTTGCAATCGAAGCTGCCGAGCAGATAACCAAAAGAGGATTTTCCATAATCACGGGCGGCGGTCCCGGAATCATGGAGGCTGCCAACAAGGGCGCGCAGCAAGCCAAGGGCAATTCATGCGGACTTGTCATCGACCTTCCCTTCGAGGCTAAGCCCAATGCCTTTATCGATGAAAAGTACAGACTGAGCTTTCGCTATTTCTTTGTCCGCAAGGTGATGTTTGTTCGCTACGCTCAAGGATATGTTTTTCTTCCAGGAGGCTTCGGCACAGCCGATGAGTTGTTCGAGGCTCTGACGCTTATCCAGACAAAAAAGATCACACCTTTCCCCATTTATCTCATGGGCAGCGAGTATTGGGAGGGGCTGATTTCTTGGCTAACGGACACTCTTATAAAGCAAGGCTCCATCAGCCCCGAAGATATGAACCTGATAACGATCACCGACGATCCTGAAGTCGTAGCCAACGGCATTGAGCGGCACTACCAGCGGCATAGAGCGGAAATGAATTTTTAGCAAGGCAGCCGGGACTTAAACCCCGGCTTTTTGTTATTAGCGTCTGCCCGGGGTGACTCTGCTCCCCCTACCGAATGAAACCTGACGCACTCTTTGAGGATGCGCTCTTTCTCTGCGAGACTCATCGCCCCTCCTCTGTAAATTGACTTGAGTCCGCACCGGCCTCTGACCAAACTTAGCCGGCGAATCGCCAAAGGGCGGGGGAAAAGCAACACCGCGCCTGCGATTCAATGCCAATCCGTTATTACAATAAGACCTCGGACTTCTATCTCTGCGATGAGGCCATGGCCTTGTTCTGCGATAACCGAATGATGGAAACCAATCATACACAGACCTGTATTCAAAAACAGGAGAAAAAAATACAGGCCTTCTGGCCCCAATGTAAAACAGAGGCGTCAACAAAACTCCTGTCACGGCGACGCCGATTACGAGACTCTCTAGCGGCAGAGTGGTCAGGCATGCTAGAGCAACCCCTGTCGCCAAAGCCGCAAGAGCGACTTTGGCTATAGTATCCATCACCCTCGATGCACGAGTAGGCACTTGATTATGCGAGGCATGTGGAACATGTGTTTGATAATTTGAATTGATAGCCATTTTTACCTCCTGGTTAATAGCTAAGTTGGGCTGCGACCCACTCGTCAAGACCGAGGTCGTAGGCATCGATTCCGACGTTGATGACAATAAAGGGATAAGTCAGGCAGTCCCACCCGCTGTTGATGCCGATGATAACCGTATCATTTTCCATCCATCGCTGCATAATGGTATCGTCGATCCAGGCAACATTCCACCACGTACCGTCGTTGAGAAGAATGCGATCGGAAAAACGGTCGATAGCCACAATGTAGCGGGTATACGCACCGTTGTAATAAGGTTTAGACACCCTATTGGCGTAAATGACAGTCCCCCTGGACTCATTTATAATCATGTAATCGTAAATACTGAGCAGTTTATCTGATTGGGTCACATAAACAATATCTCCTTTCCACCAATATGAAACTTCAAATTGGTCGCTGAAAGAAATCTGCCATTTCGACCCGTCTTCAAAAGAAACCCAGTCTCCGAGAATGCCGACATTGCCCACCCAGTGGGAAGCTTCGGAGTAAAGGGCGTAAACTTTTAAATCTGATGAAACCGCCTGATTGATTTTGAAGTTGTTCACATCAAGCTTGGAAAGATCTACAGGATTTTCCTGATTCATCTGCATCCATTTTTCCTTGATTTTCCCTCTCTTTGCCAAAGACAGAGAACGGCACTCGGTTTCGGCAGTTTTTGGCTGCCTTTCTTCCGCAGCTATCGGTCCGGACACTGCGAGTGCTGAGCTAATGACGATAAAAATCCAATTTTTCATATTTTCTCCATTTTAAGGTTTATAGACCGGCACTTGCGCGGACGTTCGTTAACTTGTTCACATTAATTAAAAGATAAGGGTTTGACGAGGCATTCCACCGTGTGTTGCGCCCGACAATTACATAATCATCGCATTGCCAGCCCTCCAAAACGCCTTTGTCCCATCCCGACATATTAAACGCTATGTAGACACCTTGAAAGTCCATAAGTTCGACAATTCCGGAATAGTAGTCGATATTCCAGATATAAAAACATAATTTTTTATAAGGCCCATCGGCAATATTCACTAAGGCGCTCTCCCCTGTCATTCGATTCACGATGCGGTATTTATAATCCTTTCCGAATATCCAATTGTTATTCGATGTCAGATACACTTCCGCAGGCGCGCCATCGGAATAATAATCGGACCAGTGTTGAATTTTTCTGCCATCGGAGGGTTTTGTCACCCAACTCGATCCGTCGACAAGAGTAATAAGGCTCCCCTCGTAGCTCACAGAATCGAGATACTGCAAAGAGTAGTCATAATAAAGGTAGTTGCACGCCTTGGCGACAATTTCTTCATTTTCATATTCCGACTCTCTTTCGCGCTCCTCTTCGATTTCCAAAAATCTTTCTGCAGACACACACTCGGATCCAACGCTCGCCCGAATCTTCTCCACTGACAAGCCTTCGCCAAAAGCCGGAGCGGCAAGCAAAGTCACTCCCATTGCGAAGAGTCCAATCATTTTTCTTTTCATCACAGTCTCCTTATTTGTGATTTCATTATTAGCTTCAGTAAGCTCACAAGATTACAAAAACGTGTTAAGAATTTTTAAAGGAAAAATTAATCTTACATAAAATTTAAATCAGATCGAACTTGCAGCCGCCATCAGACAAAGTGTCGACGTAGTTGATAGAGTAGTCGCCCGAAAGAAACTTTTGATCTTCAAGCATATAGAGGTGAAAGGGAATGGTTGTTTTAATCCCCCCGATATGAAACTCCCTCAAAGCTCTTTTCGCATGATGGATAGCCTCATTGCGATCTTTTCCTTTAACGATCAGCTTGGCTATCATCGGATCATAATAGGGAGGAATGAAATACCCTGTATAACAGGCGCTGTCGACACGAACATGCGGTCCGCCGGGCGGCAGGTAATATTCAAGCCTTCCCGGAGATGGAGTGAAATTTGTCCTGGGATCTTCGGCATTGACCCTGAATTCGAAAACGTGCCCTTTAAATTCCACATCTTTTTGACGAAGCGTAAGCTTCTCCCCCCTAGCCGCCCGTATCTGCTCTTTAATGAGATCAACCCCTGTCAACTCTTCGGTTACCGTATGTTCTACCTGAATTCTTGTGTTGACCTCCATGAAGTAAAAGTTTTGGTTCTCGTCGACCAAAAACTCTACTGTTCCCGCGGAGTGGTACTTGGCAGCCTGCATCACCCAGACAGCGGCTTTGCCGATCTTTTTGCGCAACTTGTGATTTAAAACGGGACTGGGCGCCTCTTCGATCAATTTTTGCCTGCGCCGCTGTATGCTGCAATCCCTCTCTCCTAGATGGATTGTATTTCCGTGCTTGTCAGCTAAAATCTGAACCTCGACATGGCGGGGATTGACTATCATTTTCTCAAGATAAATTTCAGGGTTGCCAAAACTCACTTCCGCCTCGGCGCGCGCGGCGGCAAACTGTTTAGGGAACTGCCCCGGATCCATCGCTACACGGATGCCGCGCCCCCCACCCCCGGCCGATGCCTTGATGAAGAGCGGAAAACCTATTTTCTCCGCTTCGCTTACCGCTTCTTTAATATTTTTGACTGTTCCGTTCGTTCCGGGAATCACCGGACACCCTGCTTTTCTTGCAATTGACTTGGCCTTAGCTTTGTCCCCTAAAAGAGATATGGTTTCAGGAGAGGGACCGATAAAATTCAAACCGCAGCTTTCGCATATCGAAGCGAAATTAGCGTTCTCGGCTAAAAATCCGTAGCCCGGATGGATAGCGTCGGCGCCGGTGATCTCGCAGGCGGAAAGGATGTTGGGTATGCGCAGATAAGATTTATGGGACGGAGGCTCGCCAATGCAAATGGCCTCGTCGGCATGAAGCACATGGAGCGCTTCGGTATCCGCTTCGGAATAAACGGCAACCGTTTGAATCCCCAGATCTTGGCAGGCCCTGATGACCCGAACCGCAATCTCTCCGCGATTAGCTATTAAAACTTTTTGCATATGGACTCATGAGATTTCGAACAGTTTCGTTCCGAATTCGACCGGGTGGCCGTTTTCAACAAGTATTTTCTTCACTGTCCCGGTTGCGTCCGACTTGACCTCATTCATGACCTTCATTGCTTCAATGATGCAAATCACGTCGCCTTCGGCCACTTTGTCCCCGACTTCGACAAAAGGAGCGTCATCAGGCGAAGGAGCGCGGTAAAATGTCCCGACCATCGGGGATGTCGCAAAGGTTACGCTCAAGTCTTCACCGGGCCCCGCTTCCTCAAGATTCCCTTTTGAAGGAGAAGCATGGACTCGGTGCTGCTCAAGCTCCGATTTCATGGGATTGTCGCCCAAATATTCGACCTCGGTGGCCGGCCTCCCTTTCCCTTGCCGCTCCAACTCAATTTCAAATTCACCCTGTTTGATGGCAAGGCGGCTGGTTCCTGTCCTGCCCATCAAATTCATCAGCTCTTTGATTTGCTTTAAATCCACTGAAACTCCTTATACACGTTGAATATACTCATCGGTTCGGGTATCGATTTTTATGATATCCCCTGTTTCGATAAAGGAAGGCACTTCCACTTTCGCTCCCGTCTCTAAGACGGCGACCCTTGTTCCCTGAGTATCATTGGCAGAACCCTTTTCCTCTTCGGTTTTCGAAATCATCAGTTCCAAAAACTGTGGGAGATCGACGGTAAATATGGTGCTGCCGTAAAATGAGGCCGTCACCTCGACGCCCTCTTTAAGGTAATTCGATTTAGCCTCGATTACCTGGTGAGGAACGAGCACATGCTCGAGGTTCTCTATGTCCAAAAAAAGGTAGTCCTTACCTTCCAAGTACAGATATTCAAGCTGTCTTTGCGCCAAATTCACTTCTTTAATGGTCTGATCAAGTTTGAAGTTTTTCTCAATGACCTTATTGGAGTCGAGATCTTTCAGTTTTGTCTTGATAAAGGGTGCTCCTTTCGGAACGGTCACCTTCATGCATGATTCAACGCGGTAAAGCTTGTTTTTGATCGAAATGATCATTCCCGGCTGCAAATGATTACTGATTGCCATAGTCACCTCTAAGCGATTTTACAGCTGCTTTCATCCCTTCGGGAGCAGTGAAACAATAGGTCCCCGCCACGATGTCGTTTGCGCCGGCCTCCAAACAAAGTTTTGCCGTTTTGTCTGTAATACCGCCGTCCACCTGAATGTCGACATCGAGATTCTGCTTGTCGCAAATTTCTTTTGTTAATCGAATTTTTTCCAGAACTTCTTTGATAAACCCCTGTCCGCCGAATCCCGGGTGGACAGTCATCAGGAGGACTTTGTCGCAAAGAGGGAGAAACTGCGGAACCATGGACTCCGAGGTCTCCGGACAAAAAGCCAGTCCTGCGCTGATATTGCATTTTTTTATAAAATTAATCGTATCTTCGACATCCTCGGTCGCTTCGAAATGAAACGTAATATTGTCGGCTCCGGCCTCGACAAACCGTTGAACATAGTCAAAGGGGCTGTACATCATCAGATGAACATCGAGGAACATGTCGGTTGTTCGATTGATTGCCGCCAGCGCCTTCGGCCCCAAAGTCAGATTCGGTACAAAATGACCGTCCATGACGTCAAAATGAATCGCGTCGGCTCCCGATTCTTCGATCCTTTTGGCCTCATCGGCCAATTTACCAAAATCACCTGCTAAAATTGACGGCGCGATTTTGACTTGCTTCTTCTTAGCCATAATTGTGTAACAATACCCCTGGAGATCAATTAACGGTTAAGATTGCGGGTCATGGACATAAGCGCCTGATGCGTAGCGCTTGTCAACTGCGTGCTCATCTCCGAAAGCTGGGACAAGTGATTCATCAGCATCTGCATTTCAAACATATCGCCGATACTGATCTGATCACCCTGGGTTTTCAGAGTTCTGATTTTA
>SLFE01000108.1 GCA_007124415.1 Waddliaceae bacterium
ATGTATGCCATTCGGGGTGATACCCTTTTTGAGGGTCTTCATGTTCATAAAGGGAGGTTCCGTCAAACAGGCCGAGGGAAAATTCATCGACGGGAAAATGGCCCGGCACCCAATCCAGTATCACGCCGACTCCTTTGCTGTGGAGGTGATCGACAAAAAACTGAAAATCGTCAAGGTCGCCAAAGCGGCGCGTCGGGACAAAGTAACCGGTTACCTGATAACCCCATGATCGATCATAAGGATATTCGGTTATGGGAAGAAGCTCAACATGGGTAAATCCCATCTCGAGAACATAATCGGCAAGCATCGGGGCCAGTTCGCGGTAGTTGTAAAATCGGCCGTCGTTTTTCTTCCAGGAGCCCATATGCACTTCGTAAACAGACATGGGAGCGTTTTCAAACGAGGTTTTCGCGCGCTTCTCCATCCATTCTGAATCGCTCCACTGAAAGTCGTCATAGCCGCTGACTATTGAGGCGTTTTTAGGCCTAAGTTCGGATGCCAGGGCAAAGGGATCGGATTTTGTGAAAACGTTGCCGACCCGGTCGGTCATTTCAAATTTGTAAGTGTCCCCTTTTTTCAAGCCGGGAACAAACAGCTCCCAGCTGCCCGAATCCTCCACCAGGCTCATTGGGTTGACCCTGCCATCCCACTCGTTGAAATGACCGACGACAGACACTCTTGCCGCATTGGGCGCCCAAACGACAAAACGAACGCCGGAGATGCCATCGACCTCCCATAAGCGGGCCCCCATAATTTTATAAAGCTCGTAATGCCGCCCCTCGGCAAAAAACTGGCGATCCTCTTCGCTCAGCGTCAGCTCAAACGCGTAAGGGTCGTGCGCGAGCAATCCGTTTTGATGATAGACAAGGTAATCCTCCGGCCGGATAAACTCTTCGGGAATAAATTCAAAGAGCCCTCGGGAATCGATATGGTCAGCCTCTACATTGATTCCCTTGACGACAAGACGTGCGTTACTTGCCTCCGGCCTGTAAAGGCGGATCGCCTGCCTTCCGCTATCACCTTCCACGATACCCAACAGCCGGTGAGGAGAATTTTGCGTTAAACTGAATAGTGATTGATAGGCGCTTAAAGAATCGGGCTCGGTCATTTTGTAAAATTGTCCAGATAAGAAATGGTCCCATTTTTAAACAGGAGCGGCTCGCCGCAGCGAATGCGCCTTCCCTTGTCCGACTTATTGGATTTTAAGCGAAAGCTTTTAAACTCTTTGGGAAATATAAAATCTTTCTCGACATCGCCATCTGCTCGGATAGCCAATCTTCGAAGCTTTTTCTTCGTCCACTCAAGATCGATGGTCAAGCCGTCCGCTGTTTTGATAGCGACCAGGCGCCCCGCATGGAATTGCACCGGCAAATTGGGTAAAAACTCAAGAGCTTCCTTCCTTTCGAGAAAAAACAAATTTCTGATAAAACGCCATCCTTGCGTTAGAAGAGGAAAAGGTGACTGATCCTCATTGGTTATCGGGGGAAGAGCTAAGCCCTGGTAGTCGCTGTCGAAAAGGCGCGGACACATCATACCCTCGAACCCCGCCAGAAAGAGACGGTAAAAACCTTTGTAATCAAGACAACCGCTTAAAAGGCTCAAGGCTCCCTCTTCTCCTTTGATAGGCCTATCGGAAAAAACTTGTCCTAACTGATACCAGACAGGGAGAATTTCAGCAAGGTCGGAGCGCCTTTTTACTCCTTCCCAATCCTGAGATTTGTGGGAACCCAGCGACAGGCGCTCAAGCTTTGGGGAAACATAAGGGGCAAAGCTCCCTGTTGTTGTCGAAACGTACCACTCTTTTGCATGGACAATATGATCAGGCTCATTTTCAACCCTGAACGAAAGTCCCTGCTCCGGCGTTTTATCAAAATAAACCCCGACTCCCGCATCCGATCCGTGAATATGGATTCGGTAAAAACCCTTTTGGCTTTTTCCCCAGACTTTGATCATCCCTTTGGCCGGGTCCAACTGCGATGTAAATTCATCTACAGGACCTGCGATATCAAGACGGATGTCCAATTGAACGGAAGGATTCGCTTCGGATAGATCATAAAAGCAAAGGCGGGCGGGATAAGCGGCCAGCGCCCACGCTGTGCCGGGTATAGGAATTTTCTCTCCCGGCAGATGAGTGAAAGGTCTGATCTTTTGAGCAATTCGGATAGTCATCTTTTCCCTATCAATCCCGTTGGGGTATTTTCGATAAGCTGCACTTTCACAAGCTCGTTAGGACGCAAATCTTCGGAAGGAATTCTCACCTCCAGGAAGTTATCGGTATGCCCTTTGATCTCTTCAGCTGAATCGCGCGCTTCGGTGAGTACCCATACCGTTTCCCCGATGTAATTTTGTCTAAGATCATAGGAGATTTTTTCCGCGCGGCGGAGCAATATTTGCTTTCTTTTATTGATGACATCCGGACTCACTTTATTCGGGTACAAATTCGCTCGCGTTCTCGGCCGGTCGCTATAGGGAAACATATGCACCTTCGCAAATTTCACTTCCTCCATAACATCCAAAGTTTCCTGAAAGTCTTTTTCAGTCTCTCCGGGGAAGCCGACAATGATATCGGTCGTAAAAGTAAACCTGGGGCTGGCTTTCTTGAGCCTTTCTACAGACTCCATGAACATATGGCGCGTGTATTTGCGATTCATCCTCTTCAAAACGACATTCGATCCTGACTGCAAGACGATATGCATCGACTGGCACGTATTTTTGCCGTTGACGACAGAGTCGAGGAGGTCGTCATCGACCTCGTCGGGATCTATCGAGGAGATGCGAAGCCTCTCCACACCCGGAACCCGGTCGACAAGACGAACTAGATCGGCGAGGGTATGCCCCCCTCCCCCGTCAAAATCGCCGATATTGATACCGGTCAAAACGATTTCCCTGTATCCGGAGGCGACCAAATCCTCCACCTCTTTCAAAATGTCGTCCATCGAGCGGGAGCGGGAGCGCCCCCGGACATAAGGGATAATGCAATAGGTGCAAAAGGAGTTGCAGCCGTCCTGGACTTTGACGAAAGCGCGCGTGTGGGCGTCGAAATTCTTAATCGAGAACTCGGGAACATTTTCATCGGGAAAAAGCTCTTCGATCAAAGTTTCTTTCCCAGCATTCGGCACCACCTGGGCAACCCCTTCGATAGCACCGACAGTCCCCGGATCCCGTTCGGCGTAGCAGCCGGTCACGTATATTTTCGCCTTCGGGTAGCGTCTGGCAAGCTGCCTGATTTCATGCCGGCTGCTTTTGTCGGCCGACGCCGTAACCGTGCAGGTGTTGACCACGCAAATGTCGGCCTCTTCCTCCCCTTCAGCCGGGGTCAGACCTAGGGCAAGAAGCTGGTCGGTAAAAGCCTGCGCTTCGTACTGATTCGTTCGGCACCCGAGGGCGACTGTCTTAAATTTTTTCTTTGTGTGAGTCGGCATAACAGAAAGATTGTAGCATTTTCCTTTTATATTCACAACGACGTAAAAAAAAATTTTTGACTTAATAATTAAATCGATGATATCCACTAACTATGAATCAAGTTTTCATTCAACAAATCAACCCTTCATATGGAGTTCTCGGCTATAATTTTAGACGGGCTGGAACTCGCGCCAGAGATTTCATGACTATCACCCTAGTCATTCCAATCCTCATAGGCATCGGTGAAATCTATAAAGGATTTCCAAACAAGCACCGGGCCGGCCTGCCGCCCGAAGACGAACCCTGTATCATCAAAAGAATCGCAAGATGCGCCAATTTAATTCTGGCTTTAAAAATCGGCAGAGACGCCTTATGGAGCTTTTGCACTTATCGCGCCCTTGCCGACGCTTCTCTGGAACAACTCAAACGGATGCCCCTTACTCTTACAGGAGATAAACTGTGCCTTGTTTTGAGCCGGGACGACTATGTGAAGACATTGAATTCAGGCGAAATATATACGGTTCTCTCGCAAAATGTCGTTGACTGGGAGGTCTTTTTCCGCCAACTGACATGGAAACAAATTATTGATTATAATGAGGCCTTCTTTCCTGCAGTTTCGGAAGGTTTTCGCTGTGGGTCAAAACAATAATTTCGTCTTTTTCATGAAATTTTGTTCCTTCTTCGATCAAATGAAATTTTTCATCCCTGTAATAGCAGATCGCCCGGCTCTTTTTCGGCAGTTCCAACTCTTCTACAGAAACAGCGTCCTTCTCGTCCGCAATAAAAGCGAACAAACGGGCGTCATCTTTTATGGCCGTGGACACTTCGGTACTTCCCGCCCTGTCGATCAGATCCTTCAATGAGCGGCCGACGGTCGAGGAGGGGATAATAACATCTTCAAGTCCGAGCTCCAGGCAGATCTCCTCTAACTCAGGATCTTCGATCCGGATGACTATCCGATCAATGCCTAAGGAGCGGCCGATAAGACCGGCAATGATATTGTTTTGGTCGTCCCCCGACAAACAATAAAGAATATCGGTGTCTTCAGGATTGACTTCCTTGAGAACCTCGGGGTGGCTGCCGTCGCCGAGCAAAAAACTGCAGTCGAGTTTCTCGGAATATTCCTCGATTTTTTTTCCATCTTCCTCAATGATGACAACTTCATGGTCGTCTGCAATGAGCAATTCGGCAGTTTTTGCCGTTAAATCGGACAAGCCGTTAAATACCACTCTCATGATCCCTCCATCCTTTTTCCAAACCACGTCATCTTACTGGCGATGACAAGCCACGGCACAATTTCTAGCCTCCCTAAATACATGTCGGCGCAAAGAATCAACTTCAACAAAACAGGAAGTTCAGGCGCCGTCACCCCCGCAGAGAGCCCTGTTGTCGCCGTCGCAGACACCACTTCGAAAAGCGAGTCAAGAGGATCGTAGTCCATCGCGATAAAGGGCAGCCAGGAAAGCGTGATCACTACGCCAAAAAGGGCTATGATGATCAGAGCGTTCCTCTGCTCGCTTTTTTGGATCTTGAAATGATAAATCCGCGTATCTTCCACGGCATGCGCCGGCGTTGCCGTCTTTTTGACAATGGAGGCTATGACTTTGATCATAATTAAAAGCCTCAGTATTTTGATTCCCCCGGCAGTTGAGCCGATCCCCCCGCCTATAAACATTGAAACAATCAGAATCAACTTGGACGCCGGATTTAAGGAAGCGACATCGACGTTTGAAAAACCGGTTGTCGTCTGCGCCGAAAAAGCCAATAGCAAAGCGGCAGGATCAAAAGCCCAAAAGAGCATAAGAGCGCAAGCGGCGATCAAACCGCAAACGAAAAGAGCAGATACCTGGACGGCATCCATTGTTATTTTCCATTTTTCTTTATAAAGCCGGTGATAAAAGGGAAGGGACGTAGCCGAGAGGAAGCAAAGAGCGATAATGAAAGTTTGCGCTCCCCACCCAAGCGAGGCCAGGCTGTCGTTATACGGGGCGAACCCCCCTGTTGATACCGAGGCGAAAACCAGGGAAAACGTGTCGCTCCCGTTTATTCCCAACAACAAAAGCCCTGCGACGCCAACGATGGTGAAGAGTAGATAAACGTAAAGAATACGCCTGGCATGCATCTTTGTGCCGCCGACCAGATCATTTGCCTCGGTTCCGGTTTTGATCAATGTTTTCGACACGCTTCCGGACGACATCAAAAGCGCCAATGAAAAAACCACTATACCCAAGCCACCATACCACTGCATCCAGGAGCGGGCAAAAAGCGTCAGCGGCGGCACAGCGTTGACATCCTCGATCATGCTGAGGCCTGTGGTCGTCGCTCCCGACACCGCCTCAAAAAGAGCGTCGACAAACGAAAGTCCCGACATCATAAGAGGCAGCGACATCATCAAAGGGACAAAGAGAAAAATCCCGACCACAAGAACAAGAGCTTCATTGACCTGCATTTTTTGGGGAGCCTTTAGAAGGGAAAGAAGCCATCCGCCGATGGCTGTCGCCAAAACAATCAACCCATAGACCAATGTGTATAAATATTCGCGAAAAAAGAGCGATGCGATACAGGGAACCACCGTTAAAGCGCTTAAAATCAAGCACAACTGCCCGAAATACTTTAAGATCACGAGCAACCTGACGGGATAATTCAGCTCAGAACGGTTCGCCACTGGATTCTTAGCTCCTTACTTGCCACCTTAAGGAAACATATAGTTTAACAAGGATGAGATGTAAATGACAGATATCGTCGGATCAGAATCCAATAGGGACGGCGCCTAACCATGAAAAAATATAGATTGTTGAATATCAGTGTTTAGCAAATTTCATGAAAGTCTCGTATTTTGGACTCAGCGTCTGAAAAGCCTCTCCCCCGTCCTCGGGATTCTTGTCAGGGTGAAATTTTATCGCGAATTTCTTCCAAAGCCGCCCGCAATAAGGCAACATTTGATCGCCGCTCATGCTTTGAGCTTGTCGCGAATCAATCAAATCCGGAATGTAGCGCATCAGGCTATTGATTAAATCAATGTAAGCCGGTTTAAGCAAGTAATTTTTTATTTTTAATCTTAAAACTTCATCTTCTTCTTGCAAGTCTCTTTTAATATCTTCTTCGCTTAGATGCTTGAACTTATGTCGGTAACATCTTTTTACCTGGTCATCTGATACTTCGCTCTCCGATAAATTACCCTC
>SLFE01000219.1 GCA_007124415.1 Waddliaceae bacterium
ATTAGGATCACTGAGAAACCTCTCTGGATTCTCCTGATCAGCAAGAAATTTAAAGCCATAGGAACTGTCATAAAGGTTTTTTTTATATTCAGCCATCAAAAATACTTGATCTGCAGTCAGTCCTTTTTTAATCATATCTGGTAGTAAACCAGACAAAGAACCTGTATTCTTCGGATCATTAAAAATTCTTATTGTTGATACGTCCAAGACTTTATTAAGCAATAGTTTAAGATAAGGCAGCCCCCCCTCTATTCCTTCAATCTTGTCGGCTTTCTCTTGAAGCTCTCCGACAAGAGCTTCTAAAGTTTTACCTTCTGCTTCGATACCGCAGACCCGAGCCAATTCCTTCACGCGAACACAGGTTTTCTTCAGCGAGGCGTCTTTGGGAAGTCCCAATCTCTCAGCTAATTGCAAGGCTCGCGGTCTTGCAATCTCTTGGGCCATTCCGTGCCATTCCCTCGAAACATTCCAGCAACATTTGAGTAGAGTCTTTAAATCAAGTTGTTGTAAGACATGGAATTCTAATTCATTAGGGAGGATTTGAAAATTAGCTTCGACTTTCATGCTGATGGACTCCTGTTAAAGTTAATGAAACCCGTGTTGACAAATACAGTATTTAAGCAAATATAAAGATTTGGTCTTCCATCACGCAACACAGGGAAAGTGGTTCAGTCTTCCATGTATTCGATATCGTAGGGAGTGGTGCGGACTTTTGTCCGGCCCATGACTTCTGTCCAAAGCGAAAGGACAACGCAGGCGATCAGGAAAATGGCCGCCATCCAGCCGGTAAACCGCTTGAGGACATCGGCAGTCGAGGCGCCGAAAAGAGAATCGCTGACGTCCCCGCCGAAAGAAGCGCCGAGGCCGCCGCCCTTGCCCTCCTGAATGATGATCACTCCGCAAAGAGTCAAACAGACTATAAGAAAAAGAAAAATTACCAAAAAGAATAAGAATGTCATTTCAATCAACCTAAATTTTTAATTTTGTCGCTGTTACATTTTCTAATATTCCCGCAAATGACTCCGTAGTCAACGAAGCTCCGCCCACAAGCAAGCCGTCAATATCGGGCTGGTCCATAAATTCTTTTGCGTTGTCCGGCTTGACCGAACCGCCGTATTGAATCACAATCTTTTCCGCAATGGATTCGCCAAGAAGCTCCTTGACCACCTCGCGGACAAACTTATGCTCTTTTTGGGCATCTTGGGCGGATGGGGTTTTCCCTGATCCTATAGCCCATACAGGTTCGTAGGCAATCATCAGGCTGTCGACATTTTCCGAGCCGATCCCTTTCAAGGACTCGTCAAGCTGCTGCCTGACAATCTCGTCGGTCTTGCCGGCATCCCTCTCCTCCTCCGTCTCTCCGACGCAAAGAATAGGCTGCAGGCCGCTTTCCAAGGCTTTAAGCACCTTTCGATTAACAAACTCGCTGGATTCGCCAAAAATATGCCGCCTTTCGGAGTGACCCAAAATGACGAATTTCGCGCCGGCGTCGATAAGCATTTTGTCCGCGATCTCACCTGTGAAGGCCCCTTCCGAGGCATCGTTCATGTTTTGCGCGCCTATAATGACCGGAGTTCCCTCGGCTTTTTCCGAAACAGGCTTAATGGCGGTAAAAGGAACGGCCAAATAAACTTTCACGGGGATATCGGCAATCGCGGGCGAGAGTTTCTCGACGAAACTTTCGGCCTCGGGAATCGTTTTGTACATTTTCCAATTTCCGGCTATCACCACATCGCGCTCGCTCATGGACTTCTCCTTAAATATTAAAGATAGAGGATATAGGACTTCACAAGGAAATTCAAGAGAAAATTCGATTTCGGCTGTTTTTTAATTTTGCTTTGTTTATAATAGCAAACCTCTAAATATAAGGGAATTAATATGAAAATCATCACTGAGGCGATCTATTGTGCTGTTTATGAGCACTGGACCCACGGCACGGCATGGGACAGCGAAGCTCCCGTCCACCCTCCTTTTTCGGAATTTTATGAACAACCGAATGAAAATGTTATAGCTGAAACAATTCACCGGCACATGCAAATGAAAGTGCTCACGGCTGAAGAACTCTATAAAAAGGTTTACAATCAAGAATCGGAGGCTATCGATTTAAAGCTTTTGGGAATCGTGCTCGCGATTGAGAAAATCGAAGACTGCAGGACCTGGTGCAAACAGAGAAAAACCACTTTAGTCTAATTATTTGCCGATATACAATGGCCCCATGACCCAGGAAGCTTTGACAGTCACTCAACTGACTTATGAGATCAAAAATGTTCTCGAGCCCGGATTCCGCAACATCTCGGTCCAGGGAGAAATAAGCAACTACAAAAAACAGTCTTCCGGCCACCTCTACTTTTCGCTCAAGGATGCCGAGTCGCAGCTTAGTGCGGTCATGTTCTCCGGGCAGGCCTCCAAACTGAAAACCCTGCCCAAGTCAGGCGACCAAGTCGTGGTGAAAGGTGACATCAACGTCTACCCTCCCCGGGGCAATTATCAGATGATTGTCCGTTCTTTGACCCCGGTGGGACTCGGGGCCCTTCTTCTGAAACTAGAAGAGCTGAAAAAAGAGATTCACAAAAGAGGATGGTTCGCCAAAGAGCACAAGAAAGCGCTTCCCTCAATGCCCAAAAAAATCGGGATCGTTACAAGTCCCACGGGAGCTGCCATAAGGGATATGCTCAATGTTTTGGACAGGCGCTTTGCCGGCCTCCATATCCTGCTCAATCCGGTCAAGGTCCAGGGGGAGGGCGCCGCCGAGGAAATTGCGCGGGCCATCGAGCAATTCAACAAGCACAAGCTTGTCGATGTGATCATTATCGGCAGAGGCGGCGGCAGCATCGAAGATCTTTGGGCGTTCAACGAAGAGGTTGTGGCAAAAGCGGTATTTGAAAGCCGCATCCCGGTCATCGGGGCTGTCGGCCACGAAACCGACCACACGATAGCCGAACACGTCGCCGACGTCAGGGCCCCTACCCCTTCGGCGGCAGCAGAGCTTGTTATTGCGGAAAAACTTCAGCTGCAAGACAAGCTGGACCGGATCAAAGCCCAAATCGTTCAAACAGCGCGCCACCTGATTCACCAATACCGGCGGACGCTTGAAGGCATTATCCGCCAGCCGGTTTTTTCGAGCCCTTATCATCTATTAGGGGCATGGATGCAAAAACTCGACGACCTGCAAGCTCAAATCCACAGGGGCGCAAGGCAGTTCCTTCAACAAAAGCAGCTGCAGATTACAGGGATCAGAAGGGAGCTGAATGCCCTGAACCCAAGGACGCAAATTTTTCACACAAGGCAAAAAATTCTCTCTCTTGAACAAGCGATCAAGCGTTCTCAAAAAAACCTCATAGACAGCTCGAAAAATAAATTGAGCAGCCTGAAAGAAACCCTGCAGGCCGTCGACCCAAAAAATGTTTTAAAACGGGGTTATAGTATAGTCTTTAATGAAAAAGGCAAATCGGTTATAAGTTCAGTTGAATCGCTCCGAAAACACCAGAAAGTGAGGATGTTACTCTCAGACGGCGAGGCCCTTGCGGAAGTAAAGGATATTTTCGATGACAAAAAAAAATGACGAGCTCAGTTTTGAAAAATCGATCAAGAGGCTTGAAGACATCCTGGAAAAGATGAACTCGGGCAATATCTCGCTCGATGACTCCTTAAAACTCTTCGAGGAGGCCAATCACCTGATCAACTCCTGCGGCAAACGGCTCGAATCGGCCGAAAAAAAAGTGGAAACCCTGATTAAGAACCGAGAGGGAGAGCTGATTCTCGATGAGGAAGGCAATCCCGAGGCCGAAGATTATGAAGAGTAAACTATCAGAGATTAACAGCCCTGATGATCTTAAAAAAATCAAGCCCTCTGAGCTCAAGCCTCTCTGCCGGCAAATACGGGACCGCATTATCGATGTGCTCTCTGTCACGGGAGGCCACCTCGCCTCGAACTTAGGCGCTGTCGAGCTCACTGTCGCCCTACACTACGTTTTCGACTCTCCCAAAGATAAAATGATCTGGGATGTCAGCCATCAAACCTACGTGCATAAGCTTCTGACAGGAAGAAACAACCGATTCGAGACGATACGGCAATACGGCGGGCTTTGCGGGTTCAGCCACCCGAAAGAATCGCCTCACGACCACTTTCACGCAGGCCATGCCGGCACCGCGCTTCCCCTGTCGCTCGGTGTGGCGACAACGCGCGATCTAAGCGGAGGGGACAACTACGTCATTTCAGTTATCGGCGATGCGACTTTGACTTGCGGCATGTCGCTCGAGGCTCTCAACAACCTGGGGAGGGACCGCAAAAAATTCATCATCATTTTGAACGACAACCGAATGTCGATCTCGAAAAACGTGGGCAACATCACCAAAATCCTAAGCCGGCTCATCAGCAATCCCCGCATGCACCATATCCACAGAAAAGTGGATAAATGGCTGGAAATGCTTCCCCTCGGCAAAAAATTGACAAGGCAGGGACGGAAATTCCTCCGATCGCTAAAAAACTATTTCAGCTCCGCGGCGCTTCTCGAGTTTTTCGGCCTCTCCTACATCGGCCCCATCGACGGACATGATGTTGAAGGACTTATCGAAACGCTGCAAGGTGTGAAGGATTCCGACAATCCTGTTCTGATCCATGTGATCACGAACAAGGGAGAGGGAATGCACGAGGCGATCAAAAGCCCGATCACCCATCACGGCGCCAAGCCCTTCGACAAAGTCACGGGCAAATTCATCCCTCCTACTTCCAGCATGCCCACATTTCCAAAAATCTTCGGCAAACATCTTTTGGAAATGGCCGATAATGATCCGAAAATTGTTGCGGTCACACCGGCCATGTCGTTCGGATCATGCCTCGATCCGTTTATGACGAAATATCCGTCCCGATGCATTGATGTCGGCATAGCCGAAGCTCATGCCGTCACCTTCTGCGGCGGGCTCGCCTATGAAAATAAAATGAAAATCGTCTGCTCCATCTACGCCACATTTTTGCAAAGAGGACTGGACAATCTGTTTCACGACGTTTGCCTTCAAGAACTTCCGGTTGTCTTTGCTCTCGACAGAGGCGGAATTTCCGGACCCGACGGGGCGACCCACCATGGCATCTACGACATCTCGTTCTTAAACGCCATGCCCAACATGATCATTGCCCAACCACGCAACGGACTTGTTCTCAGGGAGTTGCTTTCATCAGCCTTTGGTTATGGCAGGCCGACAGCCATCCGCTACCCCAACATGGCCACAGAAGATGCCGCCGATCCTCTCAATTATCGTGAGTGCGGCAAAGGGGAAATCCTTGAAGAGGGCAGAAACTTGCTAATTATTGCCTTGGGCCATATGAATAAGACAGCAAGGCAGGTCAGAGAAAACCTGCTCAAGAACGGGATACGGGCTACTCTATTGGATCCGGTTTTCGTGAAACCCCTTGACGCCGAGTTGATTAATAAACTCATGCTCACGCACAAATACGTTGTCACTATTGAAGAGCATTCTGTTGCGGGAGGATTGGGGTCGATCGTGAACAACCACCTAATCCAACAGGGTTTTAAAGATGCCGAGGTTCTGAATCTTGGAGTGCCCGAGCGATTTATCGGCCACGGGGCCTACAAGGATATCATTGAAGAAATCGGCCTCACGCCCGAAAAAATCACAAGCCAGATTCTTGAGCAATTTTCCTTTGAGCTTTCAAACGCGAGGTAAAGCCAATGATCATTGCCCTGTTTCCCAACATACTGAAAAGGCAAACGAAAAGCATTGCCATCGGCATCCGGGAATTCCTCATTAAGGAGGGGGTCACGGTTGTCGTTGAGGATGATGAGGCCGAACACCTTGGGGCCGAGAAACTCTCATCGGTAGACCCATCTGAAATCGATTACATCATCACTTTGGGCGGAGACGGAACGATTCTGCGCGTTCTTCACAAACATCCCGAGCTGGCGGCTCCGATTCTCGGAGTCAATATGGGAAGTTTGGGATTTTTAGCCGATATTCCTGTTCCCGAGATCTATCCCAGCTTGCAAGACCTTATCAAGGGCGAATGTAAAATTCTTGAAAGGATGATGATCGAGGGTGAGACATTGAAAGGGGATAAATTTTTTTCAGTCAACGATATGGTGATCCACCGGGCACGAAATCCCAGCCTTGTCGACCTTGCCCTCCATGTCGACGGCTATTACCTCAATACTTTTTCGGCAGACGGCATTATCATTGCAACCCCGTGCGGCTCCACCGCCTACTCTCTTGCCGCCGGCGGGCCAATCATCGAGCCGGGAATAGAGGCGACTTGCATCACGCCTATCAGCCCGCATACAATATCCAACAGGCCAATCGTTATCCGTCCTTCTGAAAACATTCAGATACAGTATCTAAGTGAACTTGATCCGGTTGAAATCACGAATGACGGCATGTCATGCCATACAATGAAAACAGGAGAAGTTTTCACGATCAAGCTTTCCGAGAAGAAGTTCCGCCTCGTCGCACTTCGGCGGCACGACTATTTCAGCACTCTTCGCACCAAGCTTGGGTGGACGGGTAAAATGCGCAATTAACCCTTGGTTTTTGAACATTTGACCCCTGATTGCGACCCTAATC
>SLFE01000187.1 GCA_007124415.1 Waddliaceae bacterium
ATGTCGATTAACTTCAATAGGGGCGGATTTTTGTTTTGATCGAGTATTAAGCAGAGGCCGTCTTTTAAAAAGTCGATGACTTGAATATTTTCCGAAGGGATTCTGATGGACCCTACAGGGGCTTGGAGCCTGAATCGATCGCTGTCTGCGATTTTTTGAGCTGAAAGGATCATATGATTCGGGCTCGCCGGCTCTTTGATCACTCTGTATAGTATCTTGTCGACAATCGTGATATCGGGGCAGCGGGTAAAGCGGTAGTTTCTCCCCGATTTGTCGATGAGGACCTGCTCTTTTTGCCCGGGGAATTTAAAGCAGGCGAACTCTCCGTAAAAATGTACGAATCCGGGCGGAGTTTGCTTTATTGCCCACGTTTTTTCCGTGACGCTTCCGATGCAAAGGGTTCTTTTCAAGTCGATCCTGGTGATGAAATAACAGGTTCCCATGGGAGTGATGCATACTTTGTCAAAAGGGGAGCAGACCGGCTGGGGCAGAGTGATGAACGTTAAAGGCTGCCCTGTCTCGATATCGAGAAGTGACGCTTTCTTTTTATCTGCGTAGATCATTAGCATCCCATGCGGGGTCTTTATGTTGCGAAGGAATCCCTCTTTCAAGGGCTTCCACCATTGCAATCGTCCCGTTGTCTTGTGAAATGCGGCGATGACGTTCATTGATCCTTGCCCGTCTTCTGTCAATATTTTGATTTTCCTTCCTCCTAAAATGGTGGTCTCGGTAATGATCACGTTTGCGAAAAGATCGAAGGCAACTCTTCTGCATGTTGACGAATGTTGTTCAAATTTGCCGGGATAAGGCGATTCAATCTGCTCGAAGATCCCTTGGTAGGAAAAAATCGGTTTGTTCGAGCTGGTTTTCGAGTCAGGCGGCAATATGGGCGGGGAAGGGATCATTCAAGGCACACCTCTCCCTGCCATTCAACAAGGAAGGCTCTTCGGTTGTCTTTGGAAGATACGGATGTTGTGGTTGCCGGAAGTCTTTGGAAAAACGGCAAATCGATGTTGCCGAAAATAGCTGTGAGTCCGGTAGGATTGCCATCACTGTCTGTTGGGCGCGCTATGTCGACTCTCACTGCATTGAGTGCGTCTTCGCTGTCTGCTGTGAAGACGCAGCTTTCCCACCGGCCGACAGTCGCTGTGACGGACCCTGCATCTATCGGCCTGCCCAGCCAGGTGTGTCTTGTGGCTATATCCAGAGCCATATCAATTGCCCTTTGAGGGTCGTCCGGGTTGAGGCGAAGTGTTTCAGCTCCCGAAAGGGAAGCTCCGTCGGCAGCGTTGTACCACCCCGCTTGAATGACATTGACAAGGCCGTTGTTGATTAATAGCATGAGATAAACAAAGAAAAACATAAGAATGAAGATTTCAAGAATCAGCATTCCTCTTATCTTCTTAACTTTCATTAAAAATTCTTCCACATTTTAAACATAAAAACAATAACGGTGTAATTTTCCGAATCCTCTCCTGTAAAGCCGAAGAGAAGGGCGGGCAGGTCCCCGAAAATCATGGTTTTGTGGAAGGGAATTGAAATTATTGCTCCGATGTAGCGCTGCTTGTCGTCTTGAGGAAAATTTCCTTGAGGTATGTCGAAGCCGGTTATATCGTTTATATAATTGACGGTCACGCTCACAGAGTCGACAAAATCTTCTCTATATCCTAAATCGGTTAAGTAGGATTTTGCTTTTGCAGTGGCCATTTCCCTCAAAAAATCCAGGGATTGCGAGTTAGGGCCGGTGGAGGGAGCATTGGGGCCGCGGTGCTTGACGGCTGTAAATCTTGCTGCTTGATAGCCGGCAGCAATGAGATTGCTCCTCACATTGAGATGCCACATATATTCAAGGCCGCCCAGTGTGATAGCGATAAAGGGAAGCAGTACGAGCGCCATTTCGATGAGCGCGCCACCCCTCTGCCGGTTTTCAGTGCATTTTTTTTTCAAAATTTTCCGCATCTTATAAGGCTGCACCCCTTGAAAAGGCATTCCCTCGAATTTTTATCCTACTTGTTTAAAAATTTTCTTTAAAGTAGATTTTAGAAAAGATCCATAGGAATTTATAATGATAGACTTGTCCATAGAAGATAAGGAAAAGCAAGAACAATATATGGAATATCTCCGGAAGGTCCGGAGCCTCCATACAGAACTTCTGGAGTGTCTCAACTACGATGAAATGCGCAGTTTGGATTCCGACGATGAAGCTAAAAGAGAGTTTTTAGAAAAGGAAATTAAAAAACTCTTAAAAAAAACCAAGACTCCCGATGTTTCCCCCGACGACGCAGAGCTTGTGCAAGCGATCATTGACGAAATGCTTGGTTTCGGCCCTCTTGAAATTCTTCTCAGAGATGCCGGGGTTACCGATATTTTTGTGAATGCACCCGACAGGATCTTTGTCGAGAGCAAGGGGCGGGTGCGCAGAACCTGGGTGCGGTTTGTCGACAATGAGCACATTTACCGACTGGTGCAAAGGGTTGCATCGCAATCGGGAAGGCACCTTGATTTGGGCACTCCCTACCTTGATTCCAGCCTTGCCGACGGCAGCCGCCTCCATGCCATCATTCCTCCTCTTGCCGCCGACGGCATCAAGGTTTCTGTCCGTAAATTTTTGTTTAAAAAACTATCAATAGACAGCATAGTCGAGGGGGGCAGTCTTACAGAAGGGATGGCAAAATTGCTTAAGATCGCAGTCAAATCCCGTTTCAACATTGTCATCTGCGGCGGAACCGGTTCGGGAAAAACCACGCTGCTCAATTCTTTGCTCGACTCCATTCGCGACGGGGAAAGAGTCATCACCATTGAAGACACGCCCGAGCTTGAGCCGACGCACGGCCATATAGTCCGCCTTATCACAAGAGCTCCCAACCCGGAAGGAAAAGGGGGTGTCGGTCAGGACACTCTGATGATCAACGCTCTTCGTATGCGTCCCGACAGGGTTGTGCTCGGCGAGCTTCGCGGAGCCGAAGCGTTCAACCTCCTTCACGCCATGAACACAGGACAGGACGGTTCGATGGTGACGTTGCACGCCAGCGGAACAGAGGAGGTCCTGGCCCGCCTCCTCAACATGATTTTAATGGCCAAGTACAGCTTGTCTGTGGAAAGCGTCAGGCAGCAGATCGCAGGCGCCCTCGACCTTGTCATCCACGTCGCCAGGCTTGTCGACGGTTCCAGAAGAGTGATGAGCATCGCGCAGATTTCCAGAGATAAAAATGACGAGATGAAAGTGGATATGCTCTTTAGGTTCAACGTCGAAAAGATCAGCGAAAAAGAAATGAAGGGACATTTTAAGCAATACCAGCCGACCGTCTCGTCCAGAATGAGGGACAAGCTCGTCAATGCGGGCCTCTATGAAGAGTATCTCGATATTTTTCCTGATAAAGAAAAAGTGAGATACCCTGAAGAATTATAACTGTTTAAAGGTTTATGAGCGAATCGGAAGAAAAGCCCTCTTTTATCGAGGAAATGAAAAACGACTATATCGTACGTCCTTCTTTTTTGAAGACGGTCGGCTATATCAATATTTTGGCCATATATGTTGTCATTTTGATTCTTGTGTCAGGTATCGAAGTCAGTTACTGGTACCTGCTTCTCTATCCCGTGGCAATTTTCGTTGTCCGCCACATAAGAAGGTCCCACCACAACCAACAGCTGATTGTCACCCAGCACCGCATTCCCTTTTTTACCGACTCCTTGGCCAACGCTTTATCTGTTGGAGGGACGCTTCAGCAGGCTTTTTCCCAATCGGTTTATTACTTGCGGGGTGATTTCAAGGAAGATTTCGAAGACGTGATGCTCAAAAGCTCATTGGGCAAAGATATCGGAAAACTTTTGAGAAATCTTGATAAGAAATATCCGAAAACCGGCTTGAGATACCTCATCAGCCTTTTAGAAGAATATCGAGATCTCGGCGTGGGCATCAGCCCTCTCTTAAAAAAAATCGCCCATGCGCTTAAAATCAAAGAGGGAGAACAGGAAAAAATCAGAGCGATTTTGGCTGGGGGGAGCGGCTATGCGAAACTGACGGTTATTGTTTTTCTTCTCTCTTTTCTTGTCTTTGGGCTTTTGATGCAGGATCAAATCGAGATGCTTTTGTCTCCGACTTTAAGGCCGATATTTTTAGGTTTTGTCTCATGGTCTGCGCTCGGGCTTATTATAGTGGTCCGCATCACGTCGATAGAGTTTTCCAATCATTACGCCCTCCGTCCCTACGTAAAATCTTTTATGGGTAAAATTCAATGGACGATCAACAAGCTTCTTGTATACAGTGGGCTGGACCGCCATTTGCCTCTCTCTATTTGGCGGCGGATTTTCCTATTTATCCCTCTAATTTTCGGTGTGATAGCAGCTGTCGTCTCGACTCTCTATACAAGAGAGGTCATCTTTATCCTGTTGGCTTATGTTATCGGGATTTTGATCACCCGGTTTGCCCTGGAATTTATTCTTAAGGGACTGGTGGAAGATCAGTTGATTCAAGTGGTTGAAGTTTTTCCGGACTTCCTTCAGGTCTTCATTATCGGACTCAATTCAGGCTTGAATAATTACAATGCCCTTGAATTTGCCGAGGGGGCTTTAGAGGGGATGGCCCCTGATTTGCTCAAAAGAGAGATTTCAAGAACGAAGCAATCCATACTTTATGGCGACGATCCCGCCAACGCCTGGCAGCGGCTTGCCAATGACCTTCCCTTCGAATCGGTGAACGATTTTTGCGAGATTATGGTTGTTTCTCCTTTGCATGGCGAGTCGATCAACAAGTCTATCGAGCAGATGATGACAACTTATGACGCTAAAAAATTGACCCTCATAGAAAAAAAAGCAACAGCCCTTGGCCAGTATGTCATTCCTTTGATTGTTGTCGCCTTTTTTCCGCTCTTTCTCTTCGCTGTGTTCGGCCCTCTCTTCCTCAGAATGTCGCACCTCTTCAATATGTAATAATTAACAGTTCAAAAAATTATTCTTCTTCAGTAATATGAAAATTTAACTATAAGGGTGCAAAACATGCTTGCTGTTTTTAACGTGATTGCCTTTTTTCTGCTCGGAGCGTTCATTGGCAAATTCATGGCCTTCACATCCAAGTATCTGCCTAAGATTCTTTTAGACGAGATCGGCGAGCCGGACGATGTCTGGAAGTGGTTTTTTCAAAAGCCCCACTGCAGAAGCTGCCGTCATCCCAGGACCCTGCCGGAAAGCTTGCCGATACTCGGTTATTTTATTCAAAAGGGAAAATGCCGCTATTGCCGCAAGCCGATCGGCTCGAAAGGAGTGTTTCTTGAGATTGCAATGGCTTTGATCTTTGGACTTTCGGTATTATTTTTCCCCTTGACGCTTCATATGATTTTCGTCTTCTTCATGACCGCTTTTCTGATTTTATGTTTTATCACCGATTTCGAACACGGCATACTCCCCGACCAATTCACCCAGCCAATGGTTTGGGCCGGTTTGATCGTTTCTTTAATCCCTCTTTTTATCCCGCCTGCCGAGGCGATCATCGGCGCTGCCGGAGGTTACGGGATTTTTTGGATCTTCAACGTGGCCTTTCGTTCCTATCGGGGCGTTGACGGGATGTATCCCGGCGATTTTAAACTCAACGCTGCGATAGGGGCGGGGCTTGGCTTTAAATGGGTTTTAGTCATTCTTGTGATTTCCTTTTTTCTTCTGATCCTTGTGACCGCAACGCAATTTTTCTTTGGGAAAAAGCAAAATGATAAGAGTTTTCTGCGTCAGGAAGCCCCTTGGGGCTGTTATTCGTCTTTAGTGACGATAGTTATCCTTTATATTCTTTTAATTCAGGCGACGACTTAAGCGGGGTAGACGTATGAGAGTAGGAAAGCAGTTGATAAAAGGAGCGATCCTCCTTGAAGTCGCCCTCAGCTTTCTTATTAACATCCCCATTCTTATCGGGGGAATGGAGTATGGATGGTATCTCTATGTGCGTCAAGGATTTGTCAGCGCGGCAGGACAGGCGGTTCGAAAGTCCAAGCAGCAGGCGCACGAAGATGCGGCCCTGATTTGCCTTCATGGTTTTTTCATGCCTCAAATGATTATAAACGAGGCAAGCGTTGAAACCATCAGGTTCAACGAAGGAGGGAGAGTCCGCACTCAACTGGTCACCGTTTCGGTTCCGCTATCGGAAGCTTTGCTTTTTCCAAACGATCCGGTTCAGCTGCTGGGCCTTGGCGATGGAACAATAACCGAGAGCGCAACTCAATTAATTGATTAGACACTAGTACATTGTGTAAAAAGTTCTTTAATTATCTGTCGCAATCTTCACCTTCCTGCTGCGACGTTCGACCTCGAAAACTTTACTAAGTTTCCTTCGGTCTCCACGTCATCAACAGGACGGCGAACCTTGCACCACCTAATTTAAAAAACTTTTTACACACTGTACTAGCAAAGAAGCCTCTTTTAATAAAGAGGCTTCTGCTTATTCAGAGGTTTATTTGCTTTTGCTATTAAGTGCCGCCCGGAGTAGCGCCGGTAATTGTATCCGACATTCCCGTGAAGAATGCGGCAATATCTGTTCCTACTGCTGTTAAGGCCACTATTGCGGCGGCGGCAATCAATCCGACGAGCA
>SLFE01000204.1 GCA_007124415.1 Waddliaceae bacterium
AAGAAAAATCCAACAACAAGCACGACTGCTACATATAAGTAAAACAATCGCTTCAGCAAGCGAAAAAGCGTCCATTTTTTATCCATAACCACCCTTAAAAAAATTAGAACATTTGATCATAACGTCATGTAACATTCTCATCAAGAATGGTTTCAAGATATTGGTAGACTTTTGCCTTGTGACTTAAGCGTTCAGCATTCCATGCTTGATGAATGCTTTCTTGATCAGCCGAGGGATAATTTGATAAGAATTCCTGTACGAAATTGATGTAGGCCCACTCTTTTTTAGGAGAAACAGGCGCCTTTTTGCGTTTTTGATGCTCCTGCTCCCACATCTTAGCAAATTCACGGTAGGTCGGGGGCCTGCCCTCGCTCCACCGCTTGTTTAACCAATCAATGCCGTATGCTGTAAAGTGAAAATGAGGGCCGATTATACGCTTAAAAAACAATCTGGCTTTATAATCATTTTTATAGGCGCCTTTTAACATTAACTCATTGTCACCTATTGGATAAGTCTTACCTCGCTGAGCGCAAGACTCTTTAGGAAATTTTGTTATAGCCAATTCTTCGCCCGTCGCGAGAAAATGGCAAATGCGTTGGATGAGCGCCATTTTGTTCCCCTTCTCTGTCAGAGACAACTTAGTAGCGATTTCCCTTAACTCATTGACATGCAGGAACAACAAGGACTTTTCAAAGTTTGTCGAATTATCATTCATCAGATGGAAAAATCATATCACAGACGGTGAATCAATTTCTACTGACAAATATTAAATATAACGTTAGCTTGCTCTTAAGAATTCATGTCTTTTAGGAGGACTCGCTTTCGTGGACATAATGCAGAAATTAAGAGCGGAAACAGCCGATCAGCATCGGGAAATAGAGAACAATTCATTTTTGACAAGATTATCTGGGGATTTATCCCTCGAAGAATATATCCGTATTTTAGAAAAGTTTTATGCCTTCTACTCTTCATTTGAATCTCATCTGAATTGGAAAGAAATCAAGAGCTTGTCCGATGGGACATTAACCGGAGACAAGCGGCGGACTCCCCTGCTGGAAAAAGACTTGCGCCACTTCAACGTTCAGTTGGACCGCATCCCCCGCTTCCCCCCTTACGCCCGTTCGTTTTCCTTTCCGGCCCTTATGGGGTGTTTTTATGTTTTAGAGGGCTCGAGCCTCGGCAGGAAAATGCTCTATCCAAGGCTTTCGGCAAAATTCGGCCTCAATCAAAATGAAGGGGGCGCCTTCTTTTATGACTATGGCGACAAAATTACCGAGAACTGGACAAATTTTTGCAAAATGCTCAAATCGAAAATCAAAACGGAAGCTGATAAACAAGAATGCGCTGAGGCGGCCGTTCAAACTTTTGAAAATATCAACGAGCTGTTTAAAAATGAACAAATTAACTGCTGAAGAAAGAGACAAAATATGTGATCAAGTCGAGGCTTGCCGCCTGGACTACATTCAGCCGTTCGGCTATCTCCTAGTTGTCGATAAAGAATTGAAGATCCTCCAGGCCAGCGAAAACGTGATAGAATTGTTCGGCATCGATGCCGAATCTATTATAAATAAAAAAATGGACGACATTTCGGCAAGCCGCATTACCGCCGATGCCAAAAAATATATTGCCGAAAGCAATCATCTTGAAGATACGACGCTATCATTCACAAATCGTGAGCATAATTACGACCTGCATATTCAAGATAAGGGAACATTCCTTATTCTCGAGTATATACCCACTCCTCAAGACATTGACCCGATTGATTTTCAGGAATTATCCAATCAAATCCTATCTTTGACCAACAGGCCGGATAATTCAATGACATTTCCTCAAATTTGCCAATTGTTTGCCGAGAAAATCAAAAAAGCCCTTGGATTTGATAAGGTTCTGATCTATCAATTCCTGGATGATGAAAGCGGAAAAGTCGTTGCCGAGGCCAGAGAAGAGGAAATGGAAGACTATATGAATTTTCACTTTCCCAAATCCGATATTCCCACTCCGGTAAGGGAGCTCTATTTGAAAAATCCATTGCGCTATATCCATGACAGCCGGCAGGACCCTGCCCCCATTGTCCCAAACGTTAATCCAATCACAAAAAAGCCGCTCGACTTGTCATTTTCCATTCTCAAAGGAGTCGTCCCCGTTCACCGCGAATATGTCAATAACATGCGCATCAGAACGTCTACTTCCTATGCGGTCAAGGTTCGGGGGAAATTATGGGGATTGATCTCATGCCATCACAGAGATCCAAAATTTATGACACGAGATAATCTGCTGGCCCTTGCCCACTTTACGTGCCTGCTGAGCAACGAATGCTCTTCAAACGAATTCCATGAACAATCACTGGCCAAAAAACAATATGATGCGCTATCCGATGCTATCGAGTCTATGACTAATGAGGACAAAGACATCCATGAAAGCTTTCTGGAACACGGCGATGCCCTGCTCAACATTGCCAATGCCGCAGGAGCGGCTATTTATTTTGAAGGACAGCTGACAAAGAAAGGTAAAACTCCGGCAAATAAGCAAATCGAGCAGCTGGTTCAATGGCTCGATGTGAATCAAAAAGATCCCATATTCCATTCTGAATCGTTATCTGAAATCATTCCGGAAGCCGCCGGCTATAAAGATCATGCCAGCGGCATGGTCGCAGCTTCCCTGGGGCGCGGAACATCCAATTATTTTTTTTGGTTCCGCCCCGAACATCTATCTACAATCAAGTGGGGAGGAGACCCGCAAAAACTTGGCGCCCTCTCGGAAAATTCAAATAACATTATGCCACGGCAATCCTTTGAGCTCTGGCGCGAAGAGATCAAGGGACGTTCGCAAAAGTGGCGGCCGAGGGAACTAGAAGCCATCGGGCAACTTAATAAAGAAATGAATCAATCATTTTTATCCAGATATTACACGAAGAAAATGATTGCCGAGGCTAACCTTTTCAAGATGCAGATGGCAGCCGACTATGCGCATGAAGGTATTTTTATACTCAATAAAACGGGCGCTGTGGAGTGGATGAATGAAACATTAATCAACCTTTTCGGCAAGAGCGACCTTCAAGATGTTCAAGCGTCCTTTGTCTCGCTTTTAAAGAGACAGACCGAATCGGATATTGAAACCATAAAAAAAGCCGTCGCATCAAAAGAAAGCGCCTCTTCGGAAATTGTCCTAAACGGAAAAACCGTCCTATTCACGCTGAGTCCGTTCAGTCAGTTGGGAGAAAAAAAATTAAAACTCTTCGGAATAGCAACCGATATCACCGAAATTAAGAACGCGCACAAACAGTTGGCAGAAAAGGTGGATGAACTGCACGCAGTCAATCAGCAATTGAACGAGCTGATCGAAGTCAAAAACAAATTTATCCGCATGGCGGCGCACGACCTCCGCAATCCCATTTCTTCAATTTTAATGGCCGGATCCGTTCTTGAGGATGCGCAAAAAAATAATAATAAACAGAGTGCCGACAAAATGATCGATTTGATATCCAAGCAGGCACAGGCCATGCTTGACTTGCTCAATGACATTCTCAATGAAAACCTTGTCAAATCCGGGCAATTTAAACTCAACAAAGAGGATGTCGACATAAAAAATCTAGTTCGGGATGTTTGCGACTTTCACACACTTATCGCCTCGAAGAAAAATATCAAAATTCAAATCGAAGAGAAACTCGAACGTACCGTTTGCCATATAGACAGAATCAAGATCAAGCAGGTCATGGACAATTTCTTAAGCAATGCCATCAAATTTTCGCCGGAAGATTCTGTCATCAATGTTCTGTGCCGGACCACTTCGGCAAAACTCAGGTTCGAGGTTTCCGACCAAGGTCCCGGAATACCTGAAGAGAACAAAGAAACAGTCTTCAAACAGCCGCCCAAGAAAGTCACTCAATCGACAGGTGATGAAACACACGGCCTCGGCCTGACAATTTGCCGGCAGATCATCGAGGCTCACAATGGGGAAGTCGGTTTCAAAAACCTGCCGGACAAAGGGGCGTTATTTTACTTTGAAGTCGATATTTCTGGAAAATAATCAACGGTTTGAATTCAAATAGATTGTTTCATCAAAATCTTTTTGTTTATATTGGTCAAATGAAGAATAGTACTTGTCCGCGTCCTCTAAGAAAAATTGCCGACAGATCTCATCGGTAATGAGATTAATACTAAATTTCATTCCTGTGAGTCCAGTGCCCGCGCAAAAACCGTTACTAACCAATCCTCCTCCTGTCATGTTGAACAGTGAATTGAGATAAGAATCATTTTTATCTTTAGGGGTAAATTGAAATCCTCGGCCGAGATAAGGAAATTTGAGTAATTTTTCATAACTCCTCTCTATCGGAGGAGTATACATATCTTCCCACTTCGCAATTTTATCCACAAGGTGAACCAGTTCAGGTCTTGATTCAAGATTACAGCGCCAGCCTGTCGCGAGGATTATGAAATCTGCCTGGTATTCTTTTGCAGGAGTCCTGATCACAACCTTGCCATCTTTCTCAAAGACATCTGTCCATGGACTTGAGTAATGCATAGTAAAGTTCGGAAGACTGAATGCGCTTTCCACGCGCTCTGGAATAGGAGGTTGTCCCATTTCTAACATGCGAGCGGCGAAGCTGTATTTCTGATCGTCATTGAGGTCTGTAAAACATTTCATAAAACCAGTAAACTCCCCCCATTTAAAGCAATGCAAAGTCATTAGACGGTCTCTTTTTGAAAATATTTGAATAGATTTTGCACCCATTCGATCTGCCTCTAAGGCCAGGTCGAATGCGTTAGGTCCGGCACCTAGAATGGCAACAGACTGCCCTCTGATTGATTCTTCGTTAATGGGCCATGCGGCCTGTGCATATCGCGATCTTGGAAGATTTTTCTTGATAAATTGAGGGACCATCCACTCTCCGGACCCATCGAGTCCAGTTGCAAGAATGACCTTTCGAGCAAAGATCTCAGTTTGAGTATTATTTTGAGATATTAAAAATCTATAGCACCGGTTTTCTTCATCCCATGATAAAGGGCCAACTTCGCAATTGAATTGAACAGGGAGTTTCAAGACTTTTCGATACCAATTTAAATAATCATGCCAAACAAGTCGAGGTACGAAATCTAAGTTTTCCCAGGCCTCTTCCCCATATTTCCGCGAGTACCAATTCTTAATGCTTAATATGGGTATGTCCAGATCAGGGCCGGTAGTTGTTTTTGGCGTCCTAAGGGTTTTCATACGGCCGATATTAATCCATGCTCCAGCAGCACCCGCAGAACTCTTATCAAATACGCATATGTTGTGGATGCAGTGGCGTTTTAATGAAAATGCCATTGTTAGGCCAGTTTGTCCTCCGCCAATGATGGCTACATCTAGAACAGGCTCGCCTTTCTGAGTAAAACGCTGTTCGATCCATTCTCGATGGGGGTGTTGGATGCAACTTAGGGCTCTATCTACTTCTTCTTGTAAGAATTCTCCCCCAAAAAGGTGGCAACACGTAAGAGTAATCAGTGATAATATATATATGATTTTCACAACAATTCCTGGTTTAATTGATTAAAATGATCATCCAGAGATGAAGAAATTTCATTTACATAGGAACGGATATCGAAATTTTTTGAGTTACGGATACGCCGCTGCTCTAACTTTTGATCTAAAAACTTTGCGCTATGTTCAAGTTTGCCTTCAACCCATTCATAGCAAGAAATGAGAGCGTACAGTTCACCCATTACTCGATAGAAAAGTTGTCGTGCAGAATGAGGGGGGGCGAAGAAGTGCGGGACTCCCCTCCGCTCTAACATCGAGTCAAAAAGAGCAACGTCTTTAGGTGTCTTAAGAAAATCACATCCTGTTTTAGATTCAAATTCAGGCACAGCAGCTCCGCTCCATTCCCAATCTAATACCGCAGTGATTGTTGCATCCTCTATTAAGATGTTTTTCATAACAAAGTCCTGATGAGAAAAGGGAAAAGTATCTAAAGGATTGTCAAGGAGCGATAATTTTGATGATAGAAGCAGCTGCTCAACTTGGGGAATATATTTTTCAAAATATTTAGCGTTTTGATGGCCCGAATTCTTGAGAGATTTCATCTCGTGAAGATAGTAGTTCAACCACCTTCGGGCATATTCCGAAAAAGAGTTGCAGGGCGTCTCATAACCTAAATTTGCAAAATCAATGGGACATTTCAAACTAAGTGAGTCCGGGCATTTTAGACTCCCTATTGAAGAAAATGACTGTTGTTTTAATTCTGCAAGGATATCAGCAAGTTGCTCCAAAACGTGACGATACAGATCCGGATCGGCGTAAATTCTTTCAAACTCGTGATTGAGAGGGTTCCCTTTCACACGAGACATCAGGATATACTCTTGACTGATCAGGGAATGATAAATTTCGCATTCATAGGCAAGAACCTTTGGAACGGGAATTGAGGTATATCGATCGAGATATTCAAGAGTGAGAACCTCGTTTAAAGTTTTTTCCCTTTGCCAGTTCGCATTTTCAACCTTCAAAACGAATGTTTCTCCTCTGTCTGTGCAGCACAAATACACTTGATTGATAAAAGATCCGCCCTGATCG
>SLFE01000284.1 GCA_007124415.1 Waddliaceae bacterium
GCCTCAAGATCGCTTTTTACGGCGAGAAGACCGAACATTGATCTACCCGAAAGGGAGTTGATCATATAATTGATGTTCTTTTTATCCTCTTCAGTAAGAGGTGCGTCATAATCTCCGGCAGCCTGCCGGGCATTTCCATGATTTTGCACTTGCCGGCTATCGCTGCCGGAAGCGGCCCCTTCAAGAAACATTCCGCTATTTCCTAAACTAAAAATGAGTACGGCTGCTGCTACTGCCAATTTTTTCATACGGCCCCCTTGCCTAAAGTTTGCTCATTCTACATCTTCTACTTTGATATCGACGGCGATGGTCTGACCGGCCAAAGGATGATTACCGTCTAACTTCACCATTTCGTCGTTGACGTCGACAATCCGGAACAAAGTGGTCGCCCCGTCTTCCGCTCGGTACTCAAGAGTTTCCCCTTTTTCCACTTTGATATCATCGGAAAAACCTTCCTTGTCCATTTCAACAACGGCCTCATCGTTCCTCTCGCCGTAATGCATCTTCGGCTTTAATTCAACGGTTTTGGAATCGCCGGGATTCATACCTACAAGAGAAACTTCAATGCCCGGAATGAGGGTGCCCTCGCCAAGGACAAGCTCATTGGGCTCGTCTGCGGTCTTTTGGAAGACCTCGCCGTTTTCATCCTTAATGACCAACCTAACTTTCAATTTGCTTCCCAGCTTAGCTTCTGCCATAAATCACTCCCTGTTCATCCTTTAAACTACCGCATCAAAGCCGCCTGATCAATATAAATTATAAACAACTGGTTTATATAGAGTTATATCAATATTTCTGAATCCATGCATCCCCTGCGGCTTGCCAGGAATTCTTAAACTCTGTATGAAAGGCGCTAATGAATAAACAAGACATTGCCGCCATACTTGAAGAAATCGCGGTCCTCATGGAGTTTCAAGGGGAAAACCCCTTCAAAATTCGCGCCTATCAAAACGCCGCCAGGAGTTTGGAGGATTTAAACGAGGAAGAGATCACAGAGCTTGTCGAAAGCAAAAAACTCTCATCCGTAAAAGGGATCGGCAAGGGACTCGAGGAGAAAATCATCGCCCTTTATACAGACGGCAAGCTCCCCTTTTACGAAAAACTGAAAAAATCGGTTCCCAAAGGGCTTCAAGAGATGCTGGCAATTCCCGGTCTTGGAGCAAAAAAAATCAAAACTCTTTACGACGAGCTCAAAATCAAAACAATCCCGCAGCTAAAAAAAGCCTGTGAAGAAGGGAGGATAAGCGAGCTGGAGGGCTTCGGAAACAAGACGGAAGAAAATATCCTCAGGGGCCTTGAGAATCTGAAAGAATACAGCAAAAGAACACTCTGGTGGGAAGCTCGGGAAATCGTCGAACCCATCCTTGAGGATTTAAAAAAACTCAAGGGCGCTGAGAAGGTGGAAATAGCCGGAAGCCTCAGGCGTAAACTCGAAACCGTGGGCGATATCGACATTCTCGTCGCTTCTTCAAAACCCGAACCGATCATGAAGTGGTTCACCTCGCAGGATTGGGCAGCCTCGATAACAGCTAAAGGAAAAACCAAATCGAGCGTCAGACTGGCCGAAGGAATGCAGATCGACCTTAGAGTCATACCGGAAGAACAATTCGGTTTTGCCCGGCTCTATTTTACCGGCTCGAAGGAGCACAACATCAGGCTCCGTAAAATCGCGAACGAAAAAGGTTATTCACTAAATGAATATGAACTGTCCCCCTCGGACGGTAAAAATAAGAGCCCTTTCCCGAAAAACAAAAAAAACATCTCCGAAGCCGACATCTACAAGGCCTTAGGCCTCGCCTATATCCCTCCGGAGCTTAGGGAAGACCGCGGAGAGATCGAAGCGGCTTTAAAAGATAAACTGCCTGAGCTCGTGGAATTTGACGATATCAAAGGCGTTTTTCACAACCACACGACAGCCTCCGACGGCCATAACACATTGGAAGAGATGGCCCGCGCCGCCAAAGACATGGGATGGGATTATATCGGAATTGCCGACCACTCACAGTCGAGCTATCAGGCAAACGGCCTGGACGAAGAACGGCTGATTGAGCAGATCGAAGAGATCAAAAAGCTCAACCGTTCTAAAAAAAATATCGCCCACATCTTTTCCGGCACCGAATGCGACATTCTCAACGAAGGGGAGCTTGATTTTAGCGACGACATCTTAAAAGAGCTGGACTATGTCGTCGTTTCCATTCACCGCCGTTTTAAAATGGATGAAAAAGCAATGACGAAAAGAATCATCAAAGCCCTGGAACATCCCCTGGCGACCATGCTCGGCCATATGACGGGCAGGCTTCTTTTAAGGCGGGAACCCTATGCCGTCAACGCGGAAAAAATCATCGACTGCGCCGTTGCCAACGGCAAGATCATCGAGATCAACGCCAACCCTTACCGTCTGGATATGGATTGGCGCCTATGGAATAAAGCCAAGGAAAAGGGACTCCTCACAAGCATCAATCCCGACGCCCACAGCACCGAACACCTCGCTTTCGTCGAGGCCGGCATCAACGTCGCCCGCAAAGGCTGGCTTGAGAAGGACGACGTCTTCAACACTTGGCCGCTTGCCAAAGTCAAAAAATTCCTCAAAGATGGTTAGTCATTTCTTCCCAAAACTTATCAGCGCGGAGCCTGTGCTCACGGGGGTTGAGCTCCCACTGCTTCAGCGTCGCCTCGCTGCAAAAAATGTAGAGTTTTCCATCTTCGACGCTGTAGTAGCGCGGGACCCCTTCAGAAAGCCTCCCGTCGCTCATAGCCAGAGCGCACCACCCGTCATATTGAGGCTTATATTTTGAAGGATCGTCCTTGAATTTTTCGAGATTTTCTTCAGAAACAAAAACCCAGGTTCTCCCTTCGAGCTCTACAGAGTACCTCTCAAGTCCCCTTTCGGGCTCAGGCTCTGTAAAATAAGTCACAACGTCGTAGCCATCCAGGGCCAATATCTCGCATGAGACAAAAGGCACCCAGCAAAACAATAATGAAAAGAATAAAAAACGGATCATCAGCTGCACTCCAATGCAAAAGCTTTTTTGTTGATTTGATAGCAATTGCGGCACCTGGCCTCGTAGCACTCCTCTCCGCCTACAAGGATCGTTTCATCCTCGTAATTTGCGGCAAGGCCATTGATGAGCCTCTGAGTGTGGTTGGCCTCATTGCCGCAAGACATGCATATAGCCCTCAACTTAATCACCTCGTCGGCAATGGCCATAAGCGAGGGAACAATTCCGAACGGCTCGCCGCGAAAATCCATGTCCAGGCCCGCCACAATGACACGTATTCCTCTGTCGATACAATCCTGAACCACAGGAACGACTTCTTCGGGAAAAAACTGGATTTCATCAATGCCGATAATATCGATCGAGTCATCGGCCAGTTTTGCCAAGGTCTTCACCCCCTCTTCGCAGCTCGTCACAGGATAAGCCTCTCTTTTCCGGCCGTTATGAGTGACGATGCATGAGTAGGATTTTCGATTGTCGATTTTATGCTTGATTGTCAGCACATTTTTTTTTGCATACTCCGCCCGCCTCAAACGGTACATCAGCTCCTCAGTCTTGCCTGAAAACATGGAACCGCATATCACTTCCAACTTTCCAATTTTTCCTATCATCAAATTCCTGTTTTTTAAAAAATTACGAATGCCTATAGTACTATATAACCAAAGGAGGGTCAAATGACAATGGATTTTTTATCGTGGATCTTCGTCGCGATGTCGCTGGCAGGAAATGTCTTCGTCATCAAAAAAAATGTGCTGGGCCAATGGATCTGGGCCGCGGCAAACCTCGGCTGGGTTGTCTTTAACTTAAGCAAAGGGATTTGGTCCGGAGCGTTTTTGTTTTCCGTCTATTTGGGCATGTGCGTCTGGGGCATAATTTCCTGGTCGAAACAAGAAGCCAAAACATCAGCAAGCGCATGATCCCCCTCGAAAAGTCCCAAGCTCCCAATACATCCATCCTAAGCGAGTTGGACGGTCGGCAAACAGCTCGGCTGGGAAAAATCATAAACGGCGTCCGGACCCTTCGGGAAGAATCCTATCCTGTGAGCGATCTTTCAGCGTCTTTTAAAAAAAAGCTCTGCCTGTACGCTTCCAGGGGCAACGGCGCTTTGCGCACCCATCAGATTCTTGAAAGGGTGATCAAAGACTACATTACGGATACAGGCAAAGATTGGCGCGATCTGTCGGAGTATATCGATAGATGCCAAGCCGAAACCATCGGCATGCTGGCCCTGTCGCTCTACTTCTCAAACAAAAAAAGCCATGATAAGCTTTCGGGCCAATGCCTTATCGCCGTTTTATCCCTTTTTCTGAAAATCAACGACCCCCTCCCGCCCATCAATGAATGCGATTTTTTCTATGTTGAAAAATCGCTAAAGAATATCTTCTCCAAGTTAAGGAATTTTCAAAGCGAGAAGGTTCTCGAGTTCTTTCTTTTCGCGATAGATCATGACAAAAAATACAGATTTCTCCCCTATGTCAAAGTTGATTTATTCACCGACTATGCCGCACGCATTTTCACAGCTATCCCATTCAAGCAATGGCCCGCAAAGGAAGCGAGCTTGATCAGGCTGCTTTCCATTCTGTCGCGAGCTCGGCAAATGAAACTTTCAACGGCCCTAGCGGCAGCGAAATGCGACGTGAAAACTGCTGAGCTAGGAGATACTTTGAATCAAATTTTTGTGTCCGAATCCTATTCCGATGCTCTGCCCTATTTAAAAAAGGTTCAAACCGCGCTTCGTGGAATTACAGAAGAAGAAATCTTTGCGATATTTAAAGTCCCCCTGCCTCTTTTCCGGAGCCGCCCGGAAGACGGGGGAGAAGCTCTTTTCGTAAGACTCGGATTTAACCGGACTGCCAAAATTCTTCTCTTCGACACTCAAATGGCCGGCTTTTACGAAGCTCCCGATAAAAGCCACTGGATCTTCGCCTACGATTCGTACCTCAATTCCATCTCCTGGGGACTTCCGATGCCGGGAAAAATCGAGCAGCTCATGCAAAATTCAAAAGGGATTTACTCAATTGTCAACAACGGCAATTACTCTGTGGCCGCAATTGATCCCAGATCTGGAAAAATAAAAAAACAAATACAGATAACGCTGCCCAAGGGGTTAAAAATCGAATCGTCGGTTGTCACTGATAGCGATTTTTTCTACATAATCGGCTATCTCTACAATCATAAAGTGATTTTCGGCGGATCGGTTTTCGGATCGAAATGGAAAAGTGTTTTCATACATAAGTTTCCCTATTCCAATGTAAAGCCTTTAGGCGATTTCATCAGTTACAAAGATCCTTACAAATCAACTATTTACGTCATGAATCAAAAAGGGAAATCGTTTAGACTGAAAAATTGCCATGATGTTTTCACATGCCGAGGCTCCCTCTATCTGGTGAGAAAAAAGTCAGAACAATTCTTCATCTCCGAACATGCCATGCCGCGAAAAACCAAGTTCAAGATCGCCTCGCCGAAAAATAGCGTCTGCCTCTACGGCATTTCATTAAAAATCCAATCCGTCTTCGCAAGCGACACTTGCGTGGGCATCATCGACAACGACGAACCCCGCCTCTTTTTTGTGAATCTTCCAAGCCATCAAACTTTCATAAGCGACGCCCTCGCGCCCCGTCTAAGCCAGGTTGTTTCCGACGGCCAAAGGAACGTCTTTTCCCGTGTTGCCGACAGTCCCGTTATTCAAGTTGCGAGCGCAACCAGCTGCCGGGAAGTCTCATTAACGGGAATTCCGCCGCAAAGCGTCCTTGTCCACGCCGATTCTCAGAACAGGCTCTACTACATTGAATCGGCTAATAAAACACTTTGAAAAACAATCCGAAAACATGCTCATTGATCCAGCTATTGTCTGAAATCCGTGTTCTGAGCATATAGGAAACTTGCGTTTCCACCTCTTCTAAAACGGGATAATCGGCCCCTATCTGCGCCCGGTTTTGAGAAAAACCCCTGTTTGAGTCAAAGAAAACCTCCTCGGAGAGAAAAGGCTTCAACCCCGCAACTGTAAAGGGGGCAAAGATCCTCTGCCGCAGGCGGAATCGAAAAAAACCCCTCCCCCCCTCAACAAACCTGTAGGCCAGCCGATTCCTCAGCTGCAATCTCAGATCTTTACTCTTCCAGTTGAAGAAAGTATCGAAAATAGGTTCATATAACGGGGTCCAGCCTCCGGTCGTCCGCGACCACATTTGCCGGTAACCGGGCCCCATCGAGATCTTGTCGGTCACCGGATAAACGTAGGTCCCTTGCAAACGAAGAAAATAAAAGAACGTCGCATTTGCACCCAATCGCTCCTCCGCCGACAGGCGCAACTGCCCTTTGTTTTTCATTTCTATCTGATACTCAATGGGAAGCCATAGCTGAATATCATTATTTTGCCCTATATCTCCGTAAAGGCCTATAGTGCAGAGAAAAAGAAGTAGATAAAGCAAACGCATAAACACACTCTTATGGACTATGATATAACACAAGCGTCGGCACCAGGAAAACTGTTTATTGTCCTCATTGCAGCTATCGCCGCTTTTACTTTATATTTTTTCATCCATCAGAC
>SLFE01000111.1 GCA_007124415.1 Waddliaceae bacterium
CCATTCCCCCGTCATACTGTCTTTTACGGAGAAACCAATTGCTGACGGCTTTTTGCACGTTTTCATTGGCCGGCTTTATTCTCACTTTGGCTGTCTGGTTGGGAGGGGAGCAGCTTTTCCAATCGTATCCGGATTGCATAGGTTCCCGTATCATCTTGATCATGAGCGTTGTTATTTGATCATTTATACGATAGATTTTTTTGCTACGTCCTCCTCTTGAAGGAATATCGTTATATTGTCTTTCAAGCGCTTCGTCGATACCGACGCTGATCGAAACTCGCATAGTGGACTCCTTTTATATTTGCGGTGCAGCTAAATTTTCTGTTGGATTTTACTGAAGTCGAGAAGCAGGCCGAATCTGTCAAAAACCTTTTGCAGCAGGGCAAGCCTGTTTTGTTTGAGCTTTTCATCTTCATCTAATATATGGACCTCATCGAATAATTTAGCGAGAGGCGGTTGGAGGGTTGCGACCAGGTTGTAGGCCTCGTCGTACTGTTTCTGTTCCAAATCTTTCTCAAGTTTGTCCTGAATTTCCACCAGTTGCTGATAAAGCGCTTTTTCGGCGCTTTCTTTAAGTAGGGTTTCAGAAAAGTCCATCCTTTTGAATTGGTCGAGTTGGCCTTTGGCTCGCTTGTAGACCTCGTAGAGTTGGCTGAAACGTTTTTCATCTTTTCTGAAGTTGTGAAGCGCCTGAACCCTGCAGAAGGTGTCGTATATGTCGTTGACGGCCGTTGAGAGGCTGGCCTCGATAATATCGGCACTGAAACCGTAATCCTGGAAAATGGTTTTAATTCTTTGAGTGATGAATTTTGAGAGGGCGTTGAGAGTTTCTTGCTTTTCCGATTTATTTTCAATTTTGATGTGATCGTAACATTCGCTCAGCACTTCCATAAGAGGAAGGTTGAATTTACCGCGAATAAGCATCTTGATAATGCCTAAAATCTGCCTCCTCAAGGCGTATGGATCGCTCGATGACGAGGGCTTGAGGCCGACAGCGAAGCACCCGACAAGGTTATCGAGTTTATCGGCTATGCTCACAACGATTCCGGTGGTTGATTCGGGAAGCGGCGACTTTTCGCCAAGGGGCATCCAATGCTCTTCTATGGCCTGGGCGACAATCGGCGTTTCTTCCTGTTCTAAGGCGAAGCAGCGGCCGATGATTCCTTGAAGCTCGGGAAACTCGTAGACGACAGACGAGGCCAAGTCGGCTTTGCATAGCTGGGCCGCTCTCAAAGCGTCGTTAAGCTCGCATATGGGGAGCCGGTGGTGCAGGGATTTGACATTGTCTAAAATTCGCTCCACTTTATCCCAAACAGTTCCCAGATTTTTTTGAAATGTGACGTGCCTTAGCTTGTCGTTCATTTCGTCCATAGAGATTTTAAGGTCTTGCTGGTAGAGGAAAACGCCGTCGCTCAAGCGGGCGGACAGTACCTTCTGGTTGCCCGCTTTAATTTTATCGCTTGGCGTGTTATTTGCCGTAATCACGAAAGAATTTGCCAGTGAGCCGTCTTTTCTCTCTAAAGGGAAATATTTCTGATGTTCGACCATTTCGGAAATGAGCAGTTCTTTGGGCGCTTTTAGAAAACCGGGATCGAATGTTGTGTGAGTAATGAACGGCTTCTCGACGAGGTGGAGCACTTCGTTCAAAACCCTTTCTTTTTCAAGAGCGATGCTGCCGGTCTCCTTTTCGGCAACGTCAAGCTGGTCCAGGATGCTTTTTTTTCTTTCGTCAATGTCGGCAATTACCTGCCCATCCCGCAATGCGGTCAAGTAATCGTCCGGATGCGTTAAGCTTATTGCGCCGGGAGACAGCTGCCTGTGGCCGTATGTCGTTTTCCCTGAAACAATGTTGGCAATCTCAAACGGGACGACGGTTTTGCCGAAGAGGGCAACAATCCACAGAATAGGCCGCGCATAGGAAATATCAAAATCGGCCCATCTCATCTTTTTAGGAAATGATAGGTTGAGAATTATCTGAGGAATCTGCCGCCTGAGGAGGTCTGCCATCGATTCGGCCTCGGTTGCGACTTCGGCAAATAGATAGTCGGACCCATTGACAGATCGGATTGAAAGCCCCTTTACTTGCACTTTGAGAAGCTTTTCCTTTTCGGGAGGCTCTATTTGAAGGGACTTGAAAAATCCCTGGCCTGCAGGAAGAGGATTTCCTGATTCATCGTAAACTTGAGAGAGCTTCGGTCCCTTTTTTTCGGTGGTTTGAGCCTGTTTCTTTGTTGCAAGATCGTGGATGATGAGTGACAGCCTTCTCGGGGTTCCGTAAACGGAGATGCTCCTATAAGGAATTTCCTGTTTGTCGAGCCATTTTTTGACTGACTGCTCTAAATTTTTCAAGCCTATCGGGACAAAAGTGGCCGGCAGCTCTTCCGATCCGATTTCCAGGAGAAAATCTTCTTTCTCGAACTTTTCGATAGTCTTCATTTCTGCGATGGCTTCCGATAAATCGGTTTCCCTGCGAGGCGCTGCGGCCGCTTTCATAAGCGGGTAGCCCATGTTTTCCCGGCTCTCAATGTAGGCTTTTGCCACCCCTCGGGCAAGATTTCGAATGCGGGTGATATATCCGGTCCTTTCCGTGACCGAGATGGCGCCTCTAGCGTCTAAAATGTTGAAAGCATGGGAGGCTTTCATTACAAAATCATAGGCGGGAAGGGGGAGATTTTTCTCGATGAGGACATTAGCCTCCTGTTCATAGTCTTCGAAGGACCGGTGCCACATAGGGATTGAACCGATTTCAAAGTTATATTGGCTCCATTCAACTTCGTTGCGGCGGTAGATATCTCCGTAGGTGTAGTCGTCATTCCATTGAAGATCGAAAATGTTGTCGACATCCTGCAAGTACATGGCGAGGCGCTCAAGTCCGTAGGTCAGCTCTCCTGTGACAACGTCGACCGGCAGACCCCCGCAAACTTGGAAATAGGTGATCTGCGTCACTTCCATGCCGTCAATCCAGGCTTCCCAACCAAGGCCGGCCGCGCCGATTGTGGGATTTTCCCAGTCGTCGTGGACGAATCGGATGTCGTGTTCGGATATATTAAGTCCAATAGCCTCAAGGGATTGTAAGTAAATTGTTTGAATGTCCGGGGGAGAGGGCTTGAGTATGACTTGATATTGGAAGTAGTGCTGGACCCGGTTCGGATTTTCGCCGTAGCGCCCGTCAGTCGGTCGCCGGCTTGGCTCGACGTACCCTGTTCGGTAGGGTTCGGGGCCCAGGCATCGCAAAAAAGTGGCGGGGTTGAGGGTGCCGGCTCCCTTCTCGAGGTCATAGCCTTGGTGGATGATGCACCCTTGCTCTTGCCAGAAGGCAGTCAGTCGGTTGATCAGCTTTTGAAATGTGTCCATATGAGAAAAATTTTACCTTCTCCGCTCTTTTGCTACAAGAAGTATGAATTTTTTCGACGAAGTCCTTGACTTATGCGGGCTAAATGAGAATATTCAAAGGATATGGAAGAGACAAACTTCAATCCCACGCAAGAGTTCATGGACTACCTGTATCCTAGGATTACTGTAGTCATTCCGACATATAATAACTCGCAGAATATCGGATACACATTGGACAACGTCCTCAAGCAGAGCTATCCCGACCTTGAAGTCATTATTGTCGATGCCGGCTCGACCGATCGCACACTCGATATCGTTAATGGTTATTTTAGTCCCAAGGTTAGGATTTGTTCGGTAGCCACCTACCAGGTTTATGAAATGCTTAACAAAGGCATCTCTTTGGCGACCGGAAAGTATATTAACTTCTTGGCGCCGGGAGACTACTATCTCAGTGAAACTTCTTTGAAGTCTTTAACGAACTTATCGCTTAATGGAGAAAAGCCTCATTTAATGTTTGGGGCCTGCTTGCTTCGAGACGGAAAATTCGAACCGCGCATACTTTATAGAACACTATCGCTCTCACTTTTACAAAAAGGGCTTCAACCCACGACGATTCAGTCATGCTTGTTTCATCACGAATTGTTTAGCATTATCGGTAAATTTCGTACCCACTATAAGCTGAGGGGAGAGTTCGAACTCTTTTGCCGTTTTATTCTGTATCCAGGTCTGCGCTTCAAGACGACGAAAAATGTTTTGATTGATTTCGACTTTAAATCGGTTTACCGAAAAAATATTTGGATTCACTTCAAGGAGACGTTTAAGATTATACGTCATCATTTCGGTTTTATCACTGCTTTCCGTTGGCTATTTTATCAAAAGGATTTAGGGCGGATGGCTCGAATCTGGGCTCGAGGGCTTAAGAGAGCTTTTATCGGCAGATAAAAAAGGCCCCTTTTGGATAAGGAGCCTTTTTCCTGAAGTTCAAAGCGGTTAGCAAACCTTTTCAGGCGGTTCGTCGCTTAAATCGTCCTCATATTCAGACGTTCGGTAGAGGCCGTTTTTTCTAGCCCTTTCTTCCTGTTTTTCCCTGCGAAGCCTTTCGACCATTTGGCGGGGGCACTTGCCGCCGGCGCAAGAGGCTAGCAGTTCTGTCTGCTCCTCATCTTCCCTTTCGTCCGAGGCTAGGTATTCTTCATCTTCATCCTCATCATCGTAGGCAAGAATATTTTCCTCTTCGTCCTCTTCATCATAGGCAAGGAGGTTTTCCTCTTCGTCCTCTTCATCGTAGGCGAGGAGGTTTTCCTCTTCGTCCTCTTCATCATAGGCGAGGAGGTTTTCTTCCTCTTTTTCACTTTCGCTATCGGCTAGAAAAGTGTAATCGTCGTCTGTATCGTACTCTTCTTCTTCCGAATAGCAGACCGCAGAACCTTTTTGATCAGCCGGCTTGCCCTGATCGGACTGCCTGCAGGCTAGAAAGGAAGTGCCTTCTTCGTTTTTGTCGCTGTTTGCTTCATCTGCGAAAGCGGAAGCGGCTATCAATAAAGTTGATAGCGTTAATAAACTTAAAATTCGCTTGGTCATACTAAACTCCTTGTTTCGTAGGTTTCGATCAACTTTAATTCCGTATTTCCATAGAAGTTTCGGAATTTGCAAGTTGCCTATGCCTTACTTGGTTTTCCCTGCTGAGGGAAAAATCCATATTACACAATTGTTAATTATTATACCAGTAATTATACTCATTAGTAATTATGGCATTTGATATTAGTAGAATTAAAAATTTTCCGCGAGCCACCGGCGTTTACATCATGCGGGATCGAAAAGGCGCTGTCTTATACGTCGGCAAAGCTAAAAATTTAAGAGACAGGGTCAGGCAATATTTTATTGCTAGCGGTGATACAAGAGCCATGATTCCTTATCTTGTAGCGAAGGTCGCGGACGTAGAAACAATCGTTGTGGCTTCGGAAAAAGAAGCCTTGCTCCTCGAAAATAATTTAATAAAAAAATATAAGCCTAGGTACAACGCTCTTTTAAAAGATGATAAGACCTATATCGCGCTGAAAGTGGCGACACGGCACGAATGGCCTACGGTTTCTCTAGTTCGCTACCGAGGCAAGCCGAAGCCCGACGGGCTTTATTTCGGCCCTTATACGAGCGCCTACGCTGCGCGGGAGACTCTGGATTTGATTCAAAAAGTCTTTCCGTTGAGGCAGTGTTCCGATCAAGAACTGAAAAGAAGGACAAGGCCTTGCATACTTTATGATATGAAACGCTGCATCGCTCCATGCGTTGGAAAGTGCTCTCGCGAGGAGTACGACCTGCAGGTGAATCGACTGCTCCAGTTTTTGCGAGGGCACAGCAAAGAAGTGTTGAAACACCTGGAAAAAGAAATGCAGAAGTACTCGGATGAACTCCAATTTGAAAAGGCGGCTGATGTCTTAAAAAAGATAAAAAGCATTGAGAAGACTTTGGAAAGCCAACTTGTCGACAAACCTGTAGGAGTCGACACAGACGCATTGGGTCTTTACAGACAGGGCAGCGAGGTTCTTTTAGTCAAATTAATCATTCGAAGCGGCAAAATGACGGGAATGAAGCAATTTAGCTTTTCTGAAATTGCTCAAGACAATACAGAGCTTTTAACGACCTTTCTTTTGCAGCATTATGGAACCGAGCCTCAGCTGCCTCACGAGATCCTCCTTCCTGAAAAGGTGGAAAATACTCGGGAGCTTTCCGAAATTCTGTCTGCAGGGCGGAAAACGAAAACTTTGGTTTTTTCGCCGATGAAGGGGAGGAAAAAATCTTTGACAGATATGGCTGAAAATAACGCAAAGTCTGCTTTTTTCCAGGAAAGGAGCCAAGAGTCAGTCATCGAGAGAAACCTCCTTGAGATGAAAGAAAAACTGCGCTTGAATCATTATCCGAAAAGAATTGAATGCATTGACAATTCAAGCCTTTCCGCTTCCGAGCCTGTATCGGCCGTTGTTGTTTATACAGAGGGAAAGCAGGATAAGAAGAATTACCGTAAATATAAGATAAAAGCTGCAAAGCCGGGTGATGATTACGGGGCGATGTATGAGGTTCTTATGAGGCGTTATTCAAAATTGAAGGAAGAGAACGATCTTCCCGATTTGTTAATTATTGATGGGGGCAGGGGTCAGCTAAATGTGGCCTTGCGAGTATTCAA
>SLFE01000095.1 GCA_007124415.1 Waddliaceae bacterium
ACATAGGGGATATTGCCGATCGAATGAGGATCGAATCCTTTGCCGAGGACGCCGACTAAATTGTTGATCCAAATGATCGCAAGCGGCGCCTTAGAGGATTGGGGCAGCTGCTCTATGGCTTTTCTCTGTTTTTCCAAACTTAGTTTTGCCAGATTGATTAATTTGACCGCTTCCGGGTCTGCATTGCAAAATTCGAGCCCTTTTCTGATCGCTCCCGATATCACGGAGTCGGCATAAGTGTAGAGGCAAGCATTATAAACAGCGAACGCTATATCGTGGAGCGAGTCGACGCCTCCTGCGTATGTCTGGCCGTTCATTTTTTTTTCATATTCTTTTTGATACTCTTCCGATTCCAATGCGTCGCGAAGAAGCTGAATAAATTCACGGTGCTTGGTGCGGCAGCCGTCTTCAAAGGTTTCATCCGGTTGAAAGAGGAGGCTGACAATTTTCTTTAGGCGGATTTGCAGAGGTTGAAGGCCATAGTCATCCACAACTTTTAGCATTTTGATGTGATCGGGAATCTTGTCTCGGATTTCCCTGAGAACACAATAATACTTGGCCTGTTTCCAGGGATGTCTGCCGTCGTAGCCGACGCCCCAAAGAAAAGCGGAGGCCATTTGCAACGGCTGAACCACATAACTGCGTATCGGAATCGTTATCGGGGAAAAGTAGTAAGAGAGAGCTTCCCATGCGATATCGGCTGCCGTTGACGAGCTCAACCCGTAAGTTTGGATTCGATTGTTTGAATGTCCTTCGGGTATGACAAGAGGATTGTTTGGCGCAGGACGGTTGGGAGGATCCATAAAGCCTCTGTTTGGTACAACCGTTATGCTATCAATTTAAAAATTTAATTAGGAGAGTTTTTTGTAGATGGGCTGCTTAAGGCGGTAGCGGTGAATGGCATACCAGATTCCTATGGCAATGAGAAAGATAATCCAGACAACTGTATTTTGGATTGTGATCCAAGGGTAGGATGCCTGGTCGGGAAATCCCCACCGGGATCCGGGAGGCCAAAAGATAAAAGTGGGCGTTCCTTTGATGTTTTCTTCGGGAACAAATCCGAATGATCGGCTATCGCCGCTCATGGCATGGTTGTCGCCGAGGACAAGGTAGTGCTTTTCCGGAACGTGCAGCCCGTATTTTTTTATAAAATCAGCGTCGATTTTCCCGTTTTGCATTGGTGGGCCGTAATCTTTGAACGCCGTGTACCCACTGTTTTGCTTTTCTCTTTGTTCTTCTTGTTTGATGAAGTCCTGAAGCTCCGGATCATTTTGCTTGAAAATAGGAGAACCCATAACAAAAAGATCGCCGTTTCGGAAATAGGAATATCGGAAAGGAATGTAGTCGCGTTCGGTTGCGAGGGGGCTGAAAACGCGGTTGAAAACTATGCCCAGATTAAATAGCGTTTGGACATTTCCCGGAGATCGGCTGTATAGGGGGTGATCCTTGGAAAGTTCTTGAGTACAGCCCTTGAAGCTGACTCGGCAGGCCTTGCCGTGATAAAACTCGTAGGTGCCGTCCTCCACATCGGGAAGCCGGGGGCTGAAGCTGTCGAATGCCGATGGGCTTTCAGAATAATTTTTGGCCAGCCCGCCCCGAACTTCAAAACGGGCCGTATACAGAGAATCCATTAACTCATCAACCTTGTCTTCCGGCAGAGGAATCACGGAAGTTTCGGTGTTGAGGACAGTTTGATAAATATTGCGCGCCGCCGCTCCGTACATTCGGCTTCCCGCAAGCGAGGGGCTATGCTTTAGCTCGAGATAAAGGGGGGTTTTTTGCAGCTTGCCGGCCAGATCCGGGTGCATCAGTTCCAGCTGTTTTCTGTTCAGGAGTCTGGTCATCGCAAAGTTTTTAATGCCGAATTTATTATCAAATCCGGCAGAATTTTCTTCTTTCCATCCCGATTGCGTTCTAACTTCGGCTTTGGAATGTCCGATCAGGTTAGTGGATATTCTTCCCACCGGCTTATTAAAGTGCAGAAATACGGTTTGATGGGACACGCCCGCGTTATCGGGCCTGGTGTTGACGTCCTTTCCTTCAAACGTGGTGAAGGGGATGTAATCCAGATTTTCCATGGCGGGATTGTCCCGAAGCTCGGCGATGTCGTTTCCGTCTTGGTCGATGCCGTAAATCCGTCCTCCGTAAAAGTAAAGGGTGTCTCCCGGCTTGCCGATCAATCTCTTGATGTAGCGCTTTTTATAGGGAAAGATCCAAAAGTATTTTGTGTCGGTATTCGGAAGGTCGATATTGTCTCCCGACCAAATGACGGCATTGCCTCTAACCACGTTGTCCGGGTCGAAGTAAATATGATCTGTCATGAGGGGCATGTTGATGCCGAATGTGGTTTTGGACACCAGCAGGTGGTCCTGCTCTTTGTAGGTCGGCCTCATTGAGCCGGAAGGGATTTGATAGAGCTCGAACCAGGTTTGCCTGACAAGGGTGGCTAAAATTAAGGCTATGGCGAGCGCGAAGACGATTTCTCTGGTGTAATGGAAAAAAGAGCGGTGGATTTTGCCCTCGCCGAACTTTTCCAAGTCCTTTGCGAGGCGTGCGGCCTCTTTTTTTTCACCGCTTCGCACGGCTTGGTCGAGCCGCTCCATTTTGCTTTCCAGCTGCTCGAGCTCGGTCTTCTGAAGGGATTGCCAATGGTTTTTGTACCAGTCGTAGCACCATTTCAGAATATTGCGGCTTTTGCCGAGGGAATACCGTTTAAATCCAAACATGCTAGCAATCATATCTTTTTTTCAGAAAAAACTCAACATGAATCAGATCGGTTGTTTCTCTTGTGTTCGGTTACTGTTCGGTTGTTTATGTTAAATGATTGGAAATTAGCCCCTTTTTGTGTGGAGAATCTGTCAGCAACTTGTCGGTATCGGTTCATAACTCATGCCGTATAAAGACTTTTAGACTCATTGCGGAAAAAGATTATAAGTCGCAAGTCTTTTAAACAGAATATTTTAAAGTAGCTCCCCCTAGGGTGTCCTAGGAGGATTTATAAAGATCGGATTGTAAGCAAATGATTGTCGATAAGTTAGGGGTATCGGCAAGGGGACGAAAGTCCGCTTCCCGAATCGGCAATTCGAATGTTGGTTTTCCCTGCCATTGCCTTCACCCTCATCCAGTAGGGGAAGTAGGAGGGATACCTCTCGGATTCCTGCGGAATGTAAATGTGCAAGAGTTTGCTCGACATGTCGCTGCCGTCGTTTGGCCATTTGGCGGCCCAGGCATCGAAATAAACTCCCGGCACGATGCGGCCGTCGACGACCATGCGGGGGTGCCAAAGCCGCCTGCTGCCGTCGGATGTGCCGACGTAGCGCCTTTTTTCCATCGGAAGGGGTTGAAAGGGGAGGTTGATGAGTTTTGTGAACAAATTGTCGGTTTCAGATAGGTTCATCCAGCTTTGGTGGGTGAAGGAATACATGTTTTCGATCCTGCCGTCTCTTAAATCAATTTTGTAGGCCATCCAGGCGGTATGGTTCGGCGCCCCTGATTCCACCCACGAGCGCCATGTCGGTATCCAGGAAGGGAATTTAGCGCCGGGTATGGTGATTTCATGAACTATGAGAGAGTCATCCTTTTTTTCTTGTATCAAAAGCACTGTGTAATTTTTATTCCTGACTGTGACAAGGTAATCTCCGGTTTTGGCCCTGCTTAGGTTTTCCCTCAAGACCAAGTAGTCTGAAAATAGGGCTATGGGACTAAATGCCAATAAAATAAGAATAAATAATTTTGTTTTCATAATTTAAGCTTCTCCATAGGTATTGAATTCTAGTTTAACGGATAGTATGAATAAACTAAAGGGAGCCGCTATGTTTAAGGTGAATTTTTTAGGGATTATAGGGATTGTCTGCCTGCTGGCTATGTCCTGCGAGCCTGTAGACCGGGATGCGGAAAAATCAAAATACGACTATCTGCCGCAAAAGCAACAGGAACAAGTCGCTAAGATCGACAAGCAAATCGAGGAGCTTCACGAGGATATGGAAAAATATATGTTTGGTTTTCGTGAAAAGACAAGGGAAGCTGCGGACGAGGTGTACGGCGAGTGGCGCAGATTCGGCTCAACTGTGGAAGAGGCTGCCGAAGATCAGGAAAAACTCAATGAGATCAGGGAGCGCATTGTCGAGCTGCAACAGAAGAAAATTAAAATTTTGGAAAATCATGCTCCCCAAAAATGAACCTGTCGGGTTAAACTTTTTCACATGAAGCTGCGTGATTTATATAGAGACTCCCTTTCTCTTTTGACAGATTTTTATCAACTGACCATGGCCTGCGGTTATTGGAAAGAAGGACTCAAAGACTCCGAGGCAGTCTATCACCTCCATTACAGAAAAAATCCGTTCAAAGGTGGGTTTGCAGTCGCCTGCGGCCTTGAGTCCGTTATCGAGTTTTTGGATGATTTCCATTTTGACGAATCCGACCTAGACTATCTTTCTAATTTGAAGGACTTCGATGGCAACCCTTACTTTCCCGGCGAGTTTCTTCAGTATTTGGGCGATATGAAATTCGAGTGCGATGTCGATGCTATTCCGGAAGGGACCGTCGTGTTTCCTCAAGAATCCCTTCTCAGGGTTAAAGGGCCGATTATACAGTGCCAGTTACTGGAGAGCCCCCTTCTCAACCTAGTCAACTTCCCGACCCTAATTGCGACAAAAGGGGCGCGGGTTTCAATGGCAGCCAAGGGCGACAAGGTGTTGGAGTTCGGGCTGAGGAGGGCGCAGGGGATTGACGGGGCCGTCACCGCCAGCCGTTCTTCCTATATAGGGGGGTGCCACGGCACTTCAAATGTTCTGGCAGGCAAGATGTTCGGCATTCCGGTTAGCGGCACCCACGCCCATAGCTGGATCACGGCATTCGATGAAGAGCTCGAGTCTTTTTACGCATTTGCCCGGGCCATGCCCGGGAATACAATATTTCTTGTCGATACGTTCGATACGATAGAGGGAGTCAAAAAAGCGATAGAGGTTGGCAAATGGCTCAAAGAAAACGGCCGTAAATTTTATGGCATCCGCCTCGATTCCGGCGATTTGGCCTACCTTAGCATTGAATCGAGGAAGCTGCTTGACAATGCAGGTTTCGAGGAGACAAAAATTGTGGCCAGCAACGAACTGGATGAAACTGTCATTTCCGATCTCAAAAAACAAGGGGCGCAGATTGCCGTGTGGGGCGTGGGAACCAATCTGGCAACTGCAAAGGACCAGCCGGCCCTCGACGGCATCTACAAACTGTCCGCTGTCAAACACAAAGGGAAGGACTGGCAGCACAAGTTGAAGCTTTCCGAACAAATGATTAAAATTTCCAATCCGGGCATTCTCCAGGTGCGCCGCTTCAGCAATGAATACGGAAATATCGCCGATGTCATCTATGACGAATTACTGCCCCCCCCCGAGCAATGGACCGTTGTTGATCCACTTGATCCGACCAGGCAGAAGACGCTCCCTGATTCGGCTGAAAGTCAAGATCTTCTTGTGCCGATTTTTCAGAAAGGAAAGCTTTGCTACCGCTCGCCCCCGATTGATGAAATGAGAGAAAAAACGATTAAGGGCCTTAAAAAATTCCATTCCGGAATCAAGCGTTTTCTCAATCCCCATCAGTATGTCGTCGGGCTTGAGCGGAATCTTTATCAAATAAAAGTCAAAATTATTAAAGAAATTAGAGAAAAGGTGAATCAATGAAAGCGCTGCTCCTTGTCGACCTTCAATACGATTTTTTTCCCGGCGGAGCTTTGGAGGTGAAAGATGGGGATAAGATCCTGCCGGCCGTCAACAAGCTTTTGAAAATGGACTGGGAAGTGATAACCGCCTCCAAGGATTGGCATCCCCCGAATCATGAAAGCTTCGCTTCCATGCACGAAGGAAGGGGTGTCGGCGACAAGATCGACCTCGATGGCATTGAACAGATCCTGTGGCCCGACCACTGCGTCGAAAATACAAAAGGAGCCGAATTTTATCCCGGCTGGGACGTCGATAAAGTCGACAAAGTTTTTTATAAGGGCGTCGACCCTAAAATCGACAGCTACAGCACTTTTTTCGACAACGGCCATCTGCGCTCGACCGGCCTTGGCGAATATTTAAAAGAGCGCAATATTACAGAAGTTTGCATCGCCGGGCTGGCTACCGATTACTGCGTCAAGTTTTCGGTATTCGACGCGCTCAAGCTAGGCTTTAAAACCACTGTTGTCATGGAAGGAGTCAAAGGGGTGGATCTCAAGCCGGGCGACTCCGATAAGGCTCTCCGGGAAATGCAGGAAAGGGGCGCTTTTTTGGTTAGTGTCGATGATCTGTGAGCTTCACTAAAGGTCTGGACTTGCACCTTTGAAGTCTGTTAAAATACGACCTTGATGTTTCAACCAAGGATTTTGTCATGCTGAGAAAAACTTTCAGTTTTTTAATTTGTATTTTAATTTTTTCCTCAGGGGCCGTTTTTTCGGATGAGAATGAGCAGAAAGGTAAATGCCCCTCCAAGCCCGACTGCTTGGAAGAAAAAATTGAAACAACTC
>SLFE01000216.1 GCA_007124415.1 Waddliaceae bacterium
GCTTGCAGTGCACTTGTAAGATAGCATTTGTCGAAGTTGGTAGTGGCCCGCTTCTGCCACTGACTTCCCATAACTCCTTGCTATTCCTTTAATATTGTCCTTGCTAAAAACAATTGTTTTGTTTTCTTCCACCAGTTTTCTGGACAATTTATGGTTATCGTCTTTACGACGGTTTTTTATTCGTTCTTGAAGTCTTGATGTTAGTTTTTTCCTTTTTCCACGTTGTGCTTTAGCCAACCGTTTCTCTGACTTTTGCAGCTGTTTGGGTTTATCTAACTTCTCTCCTGAAGAAAGTGTAAGAGTCGACTTATAACCAGGGTCGATCCCCACAACACCATCCGATTCTGATGGTATCGTTTTAACAGCAGCTTCGATAAACAAGCATAAATACCAACCAGAAGCCCTTCGCACAATTCTTCCGCATTTAATCTTCCCTTCGGGAACATCTTGTTTGTGAAACCTCAATATGCCCAATCCTGGAATCTTAATATGAACACCATCAGGACGGCGAATAGGATCAGGAAAGGGAATCGAGTTTAGGCGATTTCTTATCCCTTTGAGTCTTGGCTTTTTTGCAAGTTTTTTAAAACATCTCTTCCAAGACTCCCATGCGACAATCAACATTCCTTGCAAAGTGTGTGATGGAATTCCTAATTTCTTTCCGTGATTCGCCAATAGGTTTTGGAATTCCTTCTTTGAATAGTAAATCCCATCTTTGCCATCTAATTCGATTTTTCGTATCGCCCAATTCCAAACACGAGTCAAAACCAAAAGCCATTCGTTAAAAACGATTTCTTGTTTTGGTTTTACTCTAAGTTTTAATTGAACTTGAATCATACCGCTTTTTGATTCTCCACATATTGTTTAATTACGCTTAAAGGGGCTCCTCCTACTGTGGACACAAAATAAGAGTTTGTCCACAAAGTAGGAAGACGAGAACGAAGATGCGGAAAATTCAGTCTTAGAGCTCTTGAGCTTTTGCCTTTGATCTCTTTAATCAATTTGTGGATGCCGTATTGAGGGTCAACCTCTACGAGAAGATGGACGTGATCGGGCATTAATTCTAAAGCGAGTATATCGCACTTTCTTAAGTGACAAATATTTTCGATGATCGCTTTAAGTTCTTTTTGGACTAAATCGTTTAGCACGCTCCGCCTATACTTGGGGCACCATACAACGTGATATTTGCAAGAATAGACAACATTCCGATTTGATTTGTATTTAGCAATCGTCATGCAAGACATTATATAGAGGCAACCAATATAATGTAAGTCGCTCCTTGACCCCATGACTGAAGTCAGGGGATTGCGTCGTAGAAGCCATTCAAGTGACGACGCACCTCTCTGATGAAGAAGTAAAAAAACGAAAAATCAATGGACTTATCGAAGCGATGAAGGCTTATAATCTACAAGAAGGGTTAATCCTTACGGAAAACGAGTAGGACACAATTGAAATTGACGGGTTTCTCATTAGAGTTGCTCCTATTTGGAAGTGGCTTTTGGTCTAAATATGAGTAAATTTCTTTGTCTAATTACGGGATTCGGCCATTCTTTTGAGGGTCCGCAAGTCAAGCTTGCCGCTGCTTAAGACCGGCAGCTTGTCAATGGAAAAAAACTGATCCTTTCTAGGAATGAACAGGTTCGGCAGGCCGTTATCGGAAACTTTTCTGATCAGATCTTTGACAAGCTTCTGGTCGTATGTATGAAAAACGACGAGCCGCTCCCCTTTCCTTCTGTCGGGCACAGACGTCACGGCAAAAGCCTGCGGCTCGAGGTCGGCCGCCTCGTGCAGCGCCTCTTCGATTTTCCAGTGAGGTATCATCTCGCCGCCGATTTTGCTGAACCTCGATATTCTGTCAGTAATGTGCAAGTATCCGTCCTGGTCGATAAAGCCGATATCGCCTGTCACATACCAGCCGTCCCGCATTACCTGATCGGTCAGATCGTCGCGGTGCAAATAGCCTTTCATGACATTGGGCCCTTTGACAAGGATCATTCCCGGAATTTCATATGGGAGGTCGTCGAATGTTTCCGGATCGACAGCTTTCACCATAACGCCGGGAAGGGGCGGGCCGACAGTTCCGGGGATGAAGCCGCAAGGATAGGAGATATCGCTTCGGCAGTCCAATATATTGGTTGAGACAACAGGGCTGCACTCGGAGGTGCCGAAGCCCTCGATGGGAACGATATTGAACTTTTCCTCAAAAGCGTCGGCCAGCAGCCTCGGCATCCTTTCGGCGCCTGTCAGGACGCAGCGGACAAAGCGGAGCTTTTCGGGAGGCACTTTTTTCAGATAACCTCTCAAAAAGGTAGGGGTGCTGATGATGATGCTGATTTTAAACCGTTCGGCAAGCTCGCCGATCTTGTTGTAATCCAACGGATTCGGATGAAGGATCATGGTCAGGTCGTAGTTCAGTCCCAGCCAGAGGAGCATATAACCGAAAGCATGGAAGAAAGGAAGTATAGCCAGAGCGCTGAGATTGCCGTCGTCGCTTAAGACCGCCTGGGAAATGGCGTCGGCGTTGGAGCCGACATTGAAATGGGTTAAAACCACCCCTTTTGGTTCGCCTGTCGAGCCGCTCGTGAAAATAACCGTGAGCGTATCGTCTGCTTTGATTTTTTTCTTGGCGCCGCAAGCTTTTTCCAGCAACCGAACGGGGGCGGTAAGAGCAAGAAGCATGGCGGTTAAACGATCGGTGAAACCGATTGTTTTTTTTACGTCCTCAAGGTAGATGATCGCTAAGTGTTCGGGAAGCTCAAGGTCGATTTTTTCCAGAAACTTCCTGCTCGATACGACCGTCTTGATGTTGGCTTGATCGACTGCGGCAGCGATTCCCTCCGCTCCGGTCGAAAAATTCAAATTGACCACAGCGCGTCCGGAAAACGTCACCGCGGCGTTGGCCAAAACGGCGCCGCAGCATTGAGGAAGAAGAATTCCGACATATTCCTGACCCTCCCACTGTTTTTTCAGCTTCCGTCCGATCGCAATGGAACCTGTCAAGGTGCGAAAATAGGATACCGAGGGGGATGTCTCGTCGCCCATGGCTTTTTTAAACAGCTTTCTTCTTGTGTTGTAGACGAAAGTGTGATGCAGAGGTTTGACCGACCGCTTCCGATCCATCCAGATCTTGTGGCCCAATTTCTGTATTTCCTGAATCACTTCGGAGGGATAAACCCTGCCGGCAAAAGGCTTGCCGAAAGCGATCTGCACAGGATGGGGAAACCTCCTTGCAACCTGCCTTCCCAGCTTGTCGTCAAAAAGCCCTCCCCACAAATTGTCGATATAAAGGGGAACGACGGGGCAGTCCCTCCCTGTCAAAATAAGCTCAAGGCTGCGGCGGAATGAAAGCATGGGACCGCACTGTCCCTCGTTCTCTTCCGGATAAAGGCAGACGATTTCACCCTTGTCAAGGAGCGCGCCGGCCGCGCGCAGTTCTTTGAGCATCATTCCCGGATGAGCGGTTGTCTCAACAGGAACGACTTTCAAAAAATCGGCAAAAGAGCGCATCCACCATCTCTTGCTAAGATGCTTGGGAATTAAGAAATGAATCGTGCGCCTTGTCTTCAGGGCAAGAAACAGCATATCCATCAACGACAGCCGGTTTGCAGCCAGTACCGCGGCCCCCTTTTTAGGAAAATTCGACGCCCCTTCGACGCGGACCTTGTAAAGCGTCCGGGATAAAATAAAAAATAACAATCCGATCAATCGATGCATACCCCCATTATGCATAAAAATAGGATTAAAAACTTCTCCAAAATTTCTTTACGTAAATATGGACATTAATGAGCAAAACCGAAATATTATGACAGACAAAACAGTGCTTTGACGGAGCTGAAAATGCAGGGTGTGAGAATTCCACCGACTTTATGCGGATTGCTGGCTTTAATCTTTTGGTCTTTAACGGCAATTGTCACAGTCGAACTCTACGAAATTCCCACATTTCAGATCCTTTTTTTTAATTTTTTAGCGGGATTTATCATCTCCTGCGTATGGACAACCGGAATGAAACAATGGAAAAATATCGCCGCAATCCCCGGCACCGTCTGGGTTGTCGGAATCCTGGGACTGTTTTGCAACCTCTCAGCCTATACGACAGCGTTTAAAATGGCTCCGGCCGCGCAGGTGGATCTGATCTACTATCTCTGGCCCCTGTTCACCATTTGTCTCACCAGCGTTTTTTCGGGGCAGAAGTTTTCGCCCAAATACATGATCGGCGCTGTATTAGGTTTTATGGGCGTTTTTTTTCTCATTTTCGGCGAGCACAATACAATCGGGCTTCCCCGGGAAAATATCATGGGCTACGGATATGCGATTTTTGCCGCCCTGAGCTGGACGGGATACATCATTTTTTCCAGCCGCCATCCCGATGTCCCCCCTTATACGATCGGGCTCTGCTGCGGAATAGCGGCCCTCATGTCTCTGCTTTCCCATCGCATTTTCGAATCGCACGTCTCGATGACCCCGAACCATTGGGGGCTGCTGCTGTTTTTAGGAAGCTGCATCACCGGAACATCTTTCGCATTATGGGACTACGGGGTCAAGAAAGGCAACGTCCGGCTTTTGAGCGTCCTTTCCTACTTCACGCCTCTCTGGTCGATTTTTTTTCTTGTGATGAAAAATCGCGCCCAAGCTTCAATTTATCTACTGATCTCAACGCTGCTCGTTGTTGCGGGAAGCGCTTTTACATTAATGCATGAATACAAAACATTCGGAGCAAGAGCCAAGGAACAAATATGATCAATCTCAGACAACTAACCTTTACACCCCAGGAATATGAAAGGCGGGTCGACTCTCTCCGGCAGCGAATGAATGAAAGAAACCTCGACGCCGTCATGATCAACGACCCTGCCAACATTGCCTACTTGACAGGACACTTCACAACCGGCTACGGAACATTTCAAGCTCTCATCATCTCGCACGACCTTGCTTGGATGGTCACCCGCCTTCTCGAAGAATCGAACGTCATCACAAGAACGTGGGTGGATCTGACTCGTCCTTATCTCGACACCCAGGACCCCTTGGAAGTGACGATCAACTCGTTTTCGGAATTCAATTTTCGAGGCAAAAGCCTGGGCATCGAAACGCGCTGCTTTTTTCTCCCGCAGCACTTTCAGCAGCAGATGAAAGAGTGCTGCTCGAATTTTACTATCGAAGACTGCACAGGCATTGTCGAACAGGGGCGGATCATCAAATCCGATCAAGAGCTTTCATTCATGCAGGATATCGCAGACATCACCCAAAAGTCCATGGTGGCAGGGCAGGAAGCTGTCGCCGCGGGGGCCAATGAAGACGACATCTCGGCAACCATCCACCACGCAATGTACAGGGCCGGCGGACAATATCCGGCGGTCGCCCCCTACATCACATCGGGGCCGAGAACGCTGATCGGACACGCGACATGGGAAGGGAGGACCATAAAGGAAGGAGACTGCGTTTTCATCGAGCTGGCCGGTTGTAAAAAACGCTACCATACCGCCATGATGCGCACCCTTTTTGTGGGCGATCCTCCAAAGGAGCTTTTAATCGCCGAGAAGCTGGTCAAGGAAGCTCTTGCCGAATGCATGAAGGCTATGAAGCCCGGAGTCCCTGTTGAGGAGATAGACAAGCTCAGCCGCGAAATTCTTAGCAAAAACTCCATCAACGCGACGCAAATCACCCGTTCGGGATACTCGATAGGGATCGCCTTCGCCCCCAGCTGGGACGAGGGGCACATACTCAGCCTAAGAGAGGGGGAAAAAACGCCCCTTGAGGAAAATATGACCTTCCACCTCATACCCTGGATTCAGCTTCCCGACCAATTTATGGTGATGGGGCTCTCCGAAACGGTTTACATCACCCCGGAAGGAGCCAAAAGCTTCTTCGATTTGGAACCAAAACTGATAGTGAAATAATTAATTAATATTGGTAAATTCTTTATATCATCTTAATTTTTATATATCAAAATAACTTTTAAATACATAAATTTAAAAATGAATAATAAATATGAGTGTTCCTATTTTTGATAATTTTAATAGAATTGAACAATCTCCTCATTTACCTGAACAAACGGAGGCTAATTCAAATAATTCAGGTGTTGATTGCACGCAGAGACAAAAACGAAAAATCGATTCTAACAAGCTACAGAATCATCCTCATGCTACAAAGCACTTCAAACAATTGATAACCCAAAAACCTGTTGCCCCCGAAAAAGCATCTTCTGTGGATGCTGAATGTCCAACATATTCTCATGAAACATATAAAGATCTAAATCGAATATTGGAGAAAATTAACAGTTTTACACATCTCTTGTCTTTAACTGAAAATAAAGAATTAATACTTCGATCTAATTATAAGTTATTAAAATTTTCATCACAGATTAATGAAAAATACCACAATGATAATAAATCAACCATCTTTAAAAAAATTCACGAAAAAATTAAATTTTCAGGATTACTTAATTTATACCCTAATTTATCAGATGAAATACGAAATTTAATTATTGTTA
>SLFE01000112.1 GCA_007124415.1 Waddliaceae bacterium
AGGGCCCGTCTTTAGAGGAGCGGAAGGAGAGAGTGAATGCTCCGGAATTAAATGAAGAGAGCATATTAAATGCAGAACATCTGGCAATGCGGGATTCATTAAAAGGTGTTTATACTTTTCTCCTTGAAGGCGCGGATTTGGACAATTGTGTAAAAGAAAAGGAAGAAGCCAAAGATCTTTATAAAAAAAGAACAAGCACTCCTCCTCGTGATGAAGATGTCGACAAGTGTTTGGAAATAACTAAGCAATGGCTCCGAGAAGGGATTGGCGGAGATCAGCCTTTTGCCAGTTATGCCAAGGAATTGAACAGCGACGTTGATATGCGCCTTATTGCAGATGTTTACCCTCTTGTTACAAGGAGGCTTTTAATCAATAAAGCTGAGGAGTTGACTGAAGACAGGATTCCGGCGCTTGGACATAACCTGTCCCAAAATTTAAAAGAGATGCTGAATAATGTTGTTCCCAAGGTGGCCGATCATGTGGTCTTGCAGGGGATCGGAATTTTAAGCAATGCGCCGACGGCTCGAATTATTGACGATGCGGTCATATCCTTTTACACGTTTTTGGACGCTTCGCTTAAGGCAAAGGACAATAAAGAATTTGCTGTTGAATTTCTATGCGCTCTTAGAGAAAAAAATTTAGACTATGATCCGGCTACGGCAAAGACCGGGCTGACAGAAGAGTGGGTCAGGACAAAGATTTGCGAACCGTTAAGAAACTTGATGCTCGGAGATCTAAACAGTGATGATAAGGAGAATAGGATCAATGCGCTCGGAAGCGTTCTTTCGCGCATAGCTGATGAAATCAAACTTCCCTCAGAATTTTACGAGCTTCTCACTTTTGGGCGCCAATTAGCTAGAGGATTTAAACCTAGCGATTATTGCACATTCCGCCTACAGGAATATGGCCAGAAGGTAGTTTTTTCCACCATTGCACAGGTTGCAAAGGAACAAGGCTTTCTTGAAAAAGACGCTAATTTTGCCGATATATGGAGCAAGCTTCAGCAGCAGGGGCCTAATGCTTATAATGCGTTCAAACTATTTGCTCTCGAAGAAATTTTCGACCGCATTTTGGCAAGAGTGATCGCCCCCCGCATCCACATATCTTTTAAACCGGAAAAAATAGAAATGCTGCTAGGAAGCCAGATTCTTCCTGAAGTCAATGAGTCCTTGATGCAGACATACATTAAAATGGTGCTGGCTCACTCATCTAATCCGGATCTTTATGAAAACATTAAAGAAATTATAACAAACAGCGACGCTCCTCTCTCAAATTCATGCCTCGACCGGATTGCCGCTTGCGTCTATAAGCAGATGAAGGCCGAATCTGTTATTGGAAAAGGCGGCTATCTAAGTAGTCGATACAGTCCGGAAGAATGTCCTGAGCTTTACCGAAAGAAGCTTAAAGGTATTATCGAAATGTCTCTGCAGATTGTTGCAGAGGGCGAAGAAACGGATCCGGTCAAAGCCATACAAACTGCAGCAGACTGCCAAGCAATGCATGAGTATACAGATGAAGAACTGGCTCCTTACAAGGATTTGCTCAATACAGCAATCATGGAAGCTGCAGGGTATAATCAACGTGGAAACTTGATCACTAAATATGCTTATAATCTCGCGGTACCGATGTTGATAAACAAAGTGTTGGCGCCGGTTATTCTGGATTCATTGCATGACTATCGCATCAATTCGCAGAAAATTGCCAGTGATTTGTCCACGCTGATTCATGAAAAGTCGTTTGCGCTACTAAATTCGAAGCCGCTCGAAAACGAAGAAGGGGCGTTATGCGGATTATCGTCTGAAAAACACGTAAATGAAGAGGAACCGATCAAGTTCAATGCAGAATCATTTCTCCCGTCATTTGAAAGTGAGTGCGATATGCTGGCGTCCATATCCTACGATATGGCCACGTTTCAAGCAAGGAGAGTGAAAGGGGGAATGATGGCGCTGAAACATCTTTTGGGAGAAGATCAAAAGGAGCTTGTGAATATGATTTACTCTGTTGCCATTCAGATCCTTAAGCGTCCGCTTGCTGCCGAGCTTATGATCAGTCATGCGGCCCAGCGCTCTATTGGCCATCTTCAGGAAGCTCAAGCCTCCTCAGTCCAGCCCCGTTTTTCCAGAAATTGCTCGTAATTACCGAGGAACACTTCTTGGCCGCCCTGGTGGCAGATGATCATTTTATGGGGATTTAGCTTATGCAAGACATCCTCGTCATGCGTGACAAGAACCACCGACCCTGAAAAGTGGGCAATGGCATTCATCATGGCGTCGACAGACTCGACATCCAAATGGTGCGTCGGCTCGTCGAGTAGGAGAAGATTGGCCGGGGTGAGCAAAATTTTAGCGAGCAATACCCGGCTTCTTTCTCCGCCGGAGAGGACCGAGATGCTTTTTTTGGCGTCATCGCCTGAAAACAGCATGGCCCCGCAAGCGCTTCGAATTTTTCCGTAGGGCGTATCGGGAAAGGCTGCGATGAGCTCCTCCTCAATAGTATGCGCGCTGTTCAGCCGGTCGATATTTGTCTGGCCGAAGTAGGCCGCCTCGGTATTGGCGCCGAGGAATATTTCCCCTTGCTGCGGCTGGATCTCGCCAAGCAGCAAACGGAGCAGCGTCGACTTTCCGCTGCCGTTTTTCCCGATAATGGCCAGACGTTGACCGTTTCCTATGTCAAACTCGACGTCGTGAATGAGCTTTGTTTGAGGATCAAAAGAAAAGTGAAGGTCGCTAGCTCCCAGGATCCGCTTGCTTTGATTGCGCTTATAGTTGAATCTGAAAGCCAGGCTTTGCTCTTCCTGCAGAGCCTCCATCGTCTCGAGCTTTTCGATCGCTTTGAGGCGCGATTTCGCTTGAGCCGCTTTTGTCGCTTTCGCTCCAAAGCGTTCTACAAAAGACATCATGCGCTTTTTCTTTTTGTCGATATTTTCACGAGTCCGTTCATGCGTCTCTTCTTGTATCCGGATCATCTCATTATAGTTCTCAAGGTTTCCCTTCACCTTTTTGGCCTGCCCTCTTTTGATTCCGATAACATGGGTGCAGACTCGATTCACAAAAGAGCGATCGTGGGAGATAAAGAGAATTTGGCCGTGCCAGTCCAGGAGGAAATCTTCCAGCCAGCGGATGGCCAGGATGTCCAAATAGTTGGTCGGTTCGTCGAGCAGAAGGAGGTCGGGCTCGCCGGCGAGCACCTTGCAGAGGGCAAGGCGCAGCTGATAGCCGCCTGAAAAGCTCTCGGGAGCCTTAAGGAAATCTTCGTCTGTAAATCCCAGCCCTTCAAGGATGATCTCGACCTTGTATTGAAGGTCGCGCTCTTCCGGCCGCAGTCCGAGGACCGCCTCTTCGATCAATGTCGGTTCGGTGAAGCGGATATGCTGGGGCAAAGAGCCGATCCTAAGGCCCTTGGGAAACCGAATCTCTCCCGAATCGGCGATTTCCGAGCCCTCTAGAATGCGGAGCAGCGTCGACTTGCCCGATCCGTTCCTTCCAGCAATGGCGCACCTCTCTCGCCCGCTGATGTGAAAGCTTACATCGGAAAAAAGGTAGCGGTCCCCATAAGCTTTTGAAATATTGTCAACTTGCAGCATGGACAACCTTTAATTCTGTATTTGTTTCTCCGGTTATTTTGCGTATGAGTGCAACGCCCGCGTAGCAAAGGGGTGTGTCGAAGAGGGCGAAGAGGAGCTTGCAGGCGTACATATAGAACCATATTTCCAGGCAGACGAGAAACTCAAGGCCCAGGCCGAAATAAAAATAGATAGCGGCGAAAACGGTGGAGTCGATCAGCTGCGAGGTCATAGTCGATGCGTTGTTTCTCAGCCACAGGTGCTTTCCTTTGGTCAGCCTTTTAAAGAAATGAAAGAGGCTGACGTCGGTGAACTGCGAGATGAGATAGGCGATCATCGAAGCCAAAATGAGGATGCCGCTGACATGAAAGACCGATTCGAACGCAGTTTGATACTGGGCCGGGTCTGTGTAGCCGAAAGGGTTGCCGGGAGCGGCCCAAAAGGGGTGCGGCGGCAGGCTTAAGGTGAACTGCACCGCTAAAAGCATAAAGAGGCTCATGGCAAAACCGCATCCCACCAGAAAATTGGCTCTTTTTCTTCCCCAGATCTCACAAGTGATATCGGTAATAAGAAAACTGATGGGGTAGAGGAGGTCGCCTCCTGTGAGGGGAATATCCGAAAAGGGGAGCTGAAAAATTTTGACAGCCAAAATATTAGTCAGAACCAAATTGACGCTGAACAAGACGGCAAGTATGATAAAAACTTTTTGAGATCGACTTAACTCATCCATAGTAAGTATTTTAGCATCAATCAATGTATTCGTCAGCAATAAATCGCTTGTCGTGTCCTTCGAGGACGTGGAAAACCCGGATTTTATTCAGGGTGACGGGGGAAAGCTGGCCGATGGGAAGGTAAACAATTTTTTTACCGTATCTTGAGGCAAAACTTTTCATCGCGCTCCGCGGAGGAGTTGCCGACACATAGGTGACCAGAGGCTGCACGGCGTAGTCGATAGCGGCGGCAAGGAGCACTTCGGATTTCCTTTCGAACATAAAATAATCGGGATCGGACCAGATGTCGAAAATTCTACGCGGCGGGTACGACATCATTATCCCTCCGTACTCGCAGCGGCTTATGCCTGGGCCGATGACATTTTCAGACATCGGGGTCGCGTAGAATGCCATGTCCGACTCTTGGTCGTGTTCTCCGAGCCATGTTGTCCGCCAGGGATACTTTTCCTGAAAAGCGCCTTCGTCGCCCGTTGGATGATCTTCATCGAAAATGACCACAACGGATCCGACGCTCCCCAAAGGCTTGCTGTGCACTTTCACATAGAGCTTGTGTTCCGGCCAGTGGCGGATCGTCTCACGGGTGTCGATGCCGTCTTCCAGGCTTGCCGAGAAGGGGACGGTTCTGGCTCCTTCCTCGGAGATGATCTGCGATCCTTTTTTCTTCAAATATTCGCCGAAATTTTCTATGACGACATCTTCGGGAGGATATGAGCAGATAGCGAAAGGGCCGGGCGGTTTGAAGCGATAGTCCTTTTTTTTCTTGCGGCGATGCATTTGAAAAAAGTTTTTGCGCCCCTTTTCCTTCAAATGAAATTGAATCAGTTTGCTTTCTCCCCAAATGTCTGAGGCGCTCAGGTCCAGCTCTTCGAGTCCGTCTACATTGCTCAAGTAGGGGTAATCGGTGGCCAGCTCCCACACTTCATAAGCATAATTGTGCTCGACGCACCCTTTTGCCGCGCTGAGAATTTGGAAGAGGGTGGGCATCAACCTTCCTTTTAGAAGCGAGTAATTGCGTACGAACTTCATAATGTTCCGCAAATGATAACCGGGAAATGAGTGGCCGCTGTTTTCGACATAAGCCTCGGATGCTTCTTTGTAGAGCTGCAATATCAGCTTCTGCCTGTCGGGCGGAAAATCGCCGCTGTCCACGCGCTCTCTCAGCTCCTCATAGTTTGCCGAGATCCATCCGAATTCGGCCATCGATTCGCGGCAGGACTCCTCCGAAAGGGTGCACACCTTGACAGAGTCGCGCTCTGCGTGCTTGAGTTCAGGAAACTTGGGGCGGTCGACAAGGTCGAGCACCTTTTGAACATGAAACATCCCTCCCACGAACAAAATTTTGTCATATGTGAGGCTCAGTTCTTTGAGCCTTTTGGCCATGTACAGTTCGCGATGCTGGTCGAAGGCTGTTCTTGGAGGCTTTGATTCAAGTATGATCTTTTCATAGGATTCGTAGTAGTACTTCAACCCGATCTTGTTGATGGCGTACGGGTCGGGGACAATGTCGATAAGATCGGGATAACCATCGACATCAAGATCAATGCAGTGTGCTGCCCGTTGATTTTCCATAGCGCTTCGAAGAGCTTCGTAAATCGGGTCGCAAGGTTCGCAAAGCGTGTAAAGGGGGTCGAGATGAGAGTTGAAAGCGACGACAACGCTGATGTCCGGGAGCCTCGAGGCCGCATGCAGATGCTGCAGCTGCATGGTTTCGGGAAGCTCGACGGCTACGCAGTCGGGCTGCAACAAATCGAAAACATCCTTGACCTCTCCCGCCATTTCCATGTTGTAATGGATCACGGGAACGGCATAAATCGAATCTTTTTGCAGGTAAAACAAATCCTTCATGGCAGAAAATCGAGAGCCTCGTCTCCAAGAGTCATGGCAATCGCTTGGCGCAGCAGCCCGTCGTATTGAGATTCGGCGTTTAAGCTTTTAATCCTCTTGGCCGCGTAGCGGGCGATATTGATGCCGTCCCTCACTGTGTAGTTGGCGTTGGATGAGTGGGCTTTTTGCAAAAAGTCGACAACGTAGTCCATAATATGCTCTTCAACGAAGGGGAGGTTTTCCCTGAGTATGCGCTTCTCTTCTTCGGCTTCGGGAAAGTCTAAGTAGATCTGCG
>SLFE01000078.1 GCA_007124415.1 Waddliaceae bacterium
GAAAAAGACCTGCCTCCTTCGGATTGGTATATCAATTATATACGTACTTATATTGAAAGGGATGTCAGGCAAATAAAAAATGTGGCCGATCTATCGACATTTCAAAGGTTTGTCAAGCTATGTGCCGGAAGGATCGGTCAAATTCTCAATTTTTCCGAACTCGGAAGAGATTGCGGAGTCTCCTATCACACCGCAAAAGAGTGGGTATCTCTTTTAGAATCAAGCTTCATACTATTTACGCTCTCCCCTTATTATAGAAACTTCAGCAAAAGATTAATCAAATCAAAAAAGCTATATTTTTACGATACGGGGCTCGCCTGCAGTCTTCTAAACATTGAATCGGTCGAGCAGCTTTCCCAGCATTACTTAAGAGGCGGTTTGTTTGAATCCTATGTTGTATCGGAGCTTGTTAAACAAAGGTTTAACCAAGGGAAAGATTCCAATTGTTATTTTTGGAGAGATAACAAGGGGCATGAAGTGGATTGTATTTTAGAACAAGGGGGCAAGGTGATCCCAATTGAGATCAAATCGGGAGAAACTTTGGGCAGTGATTTTTTTAGTCATTTAACTTATTGGCGGACTCTTGCGAACGTAGAACCTGAATACGCCTATCTAATTTACGGCGGCGATGAAAATCAAATGAGGCGGGAAGGGAATGTTCTTAGCTGGTCGTCAACAACAGAAATCTATTAATCACCACCGAGTTCTCATTTCCTCTCAGGAGCTCCCTCTGATCGCTAACCACTCAACTTTAAAATGTTATAACCACCGAGATCACCGAGAAAATTGAGAAATTATGAGGAATGTTGTTTATATTTTACGAAAATATGGTTTAAACACTCTCAAGTTTCCTCTCTGAGTTCTCTGTGAACTCGGTGGTGAAAATTCCAGCGGGAACTGCTGATTTCCTCTCAGTGTGCACTTGTGAGCTCCTGAGTAACTTGTATATAAGTTATTCACATCATACAGCTTACCATTCACTACAAATACTGGAAAAATTACCGCAATTTAAGGAGTCTTCTTTATGCGGTTAAGTCGATCAATACATCATGCTTCATTCTGGATTACCGGTAAAGCATGGGGGGGTCAGGCAAGACGGTAATGATTGTCCAAACAGTTTAAAACTGATATAAGAAAATTTTGAATCTTAAGGTGAATTATGGACGAGAAGCAAAAAAAACTGGCCGAAGAGCTTCTCTTCAGCGGAGAGAAGAAGCCAAGTTTTGCCAAGATGCTCTATTTCGGGATTTTAGATTCAGACAGGGTCTTTCCTTTTCCCAAGCTGGCGTCGGGCGAGCGGGAAAAAGTCGATGAGATGCTTCAAAAGCTTAATGAGTTTGCCGATAAGGAGATAGATGCCGACGCTATCGATCGGCAGGCGGCCATTCCCCATGCAGTGATCCACGGTCTTGCGGAAATGGGAATACTGGGCATGACGGTTCCCAAAGAGTACGGAGGCCTTGGAATGTCGCAAATGGCTTACTGCAAAGTGATGGAGGCTCTGGCGCAAAAGTGCGTCTCAACCGCACTTTATGTGAATGTCCATCAGAGCATCGGGCTGAAGTCTTTGCTCTTGTTCGGAACCGATAAGCAAAAGAATCAGTGGCTTAAGCCTTTGGCCCTAGGGGAGTGCACCGCAGCTTTTGCCCTGACGGAGGCAAATGCCGGCTCGGATGCGGGAGGGGTGGAGACGACAGCGGAGTATGACGAAGAAAAGAAATGCTACCGCATCAACGGACGCAAGCAGTGGATCACAAACGGCGGCATCGCCAAAGTGCTGACTGTGATGGCCAAGACAAACGAAAAGATCACTGCTTTTTTGGTCACTCCCGACATGGCCGGTTTCAAGGTGGAGACCAAGGCTTTGGAGAAGGTCGGAATGAAGGGGACGTGGACGGCGGTCCTCACTTTTGACAATATGGAAGTTCCCGAGGAAAATATCATCGGCCCCAAGGGAAGCGGCCTCCGCGTGGCGCTGACGGTTTTGGATTTTGGGAGGATCACATTCGGGTCGACCTGCACGGCGATGGCCAAGTTTTGCGTGGAAAGGGCTGTCGAGTATGCGAAGAGGCGGCATCAGTTCGACCGGCCGCTCGCTTCCTTTCCGCTAGTGAAAAAAAAGCTGGCCTGTATGGCCGCTTATACCTACGCGATGGACGCGGCGACGTTATTGACGGCAGGGCTTCTCGATTCGGGAGAGCACGACGTGATGCTCGAGGCGGCGATACTGAAAGTGTTTGCCAGCGAGGCTTCCTGGAAAATTCTTTACGACACGATGCAGATCTACGGGGGCAAATCATTTTTTACCGACCAGCCTTTTGAGCGCTTGATGAGGGACGCGAGGCTCAACATGATCGGCGAGGGGGCAAACGAGGTGCTTCAAGCCTTTATCGGCGTTGTCGGCATGCGCGATGTCGGGGTTCAGATGAAGGGCGCCAGAGACTCGCTTGCCAATCCTCTAGGAGATATGGGCGAGCTGTGGCGTTTTTTGAAAACGACCTATTACCGCATGAGCGCCCCGAAGGTTCCCGTGAAGTCGGCGGACATTCAAAAAGAGGCTTCCAGACTCGGAAAGAGCATCAAGCGTTTCGGATCGATGATTGCGCGGCTCCTTGTCCGGCACAAAGAAGAGATCATTGAGAAGCAGCTTCTGCTGGACCGCGTCGCCAATGGGGCGGCAGCGCTTTACACCTCTTCGGCGGTGCTGAGCAAAGTCGACAGCGAAATTCAGGCGGGAGAGAAAGGTAATGTCGAGACGGCAAAACTCTACGTTTTGCTTGCGCTCGACAAGTTCGACAGGGAAATGGAGACGATGTTTGACAACAGGGATGAAGAAATCGAAGCTTTATCGGACAAACTGAGCGGGATAGCCGAATGACTCTTCTTGATTTGACAAAACAGATCCTCAATGAAGAGGAGAAGCTTCGGGAAGGGGGCGGAGAGGAAGGGCGCGAGAGGCAGGCTCGTCTCGGGCGCCTGACTGTGCGCGAGAGGCTCGATATTCTCCTTGACGATCCGCAGAATTTTTTCGAACTGGGGCTTTGGGCGGCCTACGGCATGTACAGTGAATGGGGAGAGCTTCCGGCAGCCGGCGTTGTCGCCGGGATCGGGACGGTCTCGGGTAGAAGGTGCATGATCATAGCCAATGACGCGACAGTCAAAGCGGGGGCGATGTTTCCGCAGTCGGTGAAAAAGGTGATACGTGCGCAAAACATCGCGTTTCAATGCCGCCTGCCGACTCTTTATTTAGTCGACTCGTCAGGAGTGTTCCTGCCGCTTCAAGACGAGATTTTTCCCGACGAGGACGACTTCGGCAGGATATTTAGAAACAACGCGCTCTTTTCCTCGGCGGGGATTCCTCAGTTTGCGGCGATAATGGGCAACTGCATCGCTGGGGGCGGGTACCTTCCGGTTCTCTGCGACCAGCTTTTGATGACCGAGGGAAGCGGCCTGTATTTGGCAGGCCCTGCGCTTGTCAAGGCCGCCATCGGCCACGATGTCGATGCCGAAGAGCTTGGCGGGGCGAAAATGCACGCGCAAATCAGCGGAACTGTCGATTACCGGGAAAAAGACGACCCTTCATGCCTGCATAGGCTCCGCTCGCTTGTTGAAAAGCTCCCGCCTGATGACAAAGCCTCATACGACGCGGCAGCCGAGCTCGACCCTCACAAGGTTTACGATTTTGTCGGGGCAAAAAACGAAAAGGAATATCAGGTCCGCGATTTAATCCAATGCATTGCCGACGAGGGATCGATTCAAGAGTATAAAGCCGAGTATGGCAAAACATTGATGACGGCGTTTGCGAAAATCGGCGGCATGCCTGTCGGGATTTTGGCCAACCAAAGAGTGCAGACAAAGTCCGGCAGAGGCGAAGTGGAAATAGGGGGCGTTCTTTATGCCGACAGCGCCGATAAGGGAGCGAGATTTATCATGGACTGCAACCAGATGCATATTCCCCTGGTCTTTCTTCAGGACGTCGTCGGTTTTATGGTCGGCCCTGCCGCAGAGGCGTCGGGGATCATCCGGTCGGGGGCCAAGCTTGTCAATGCCCTGAGCAACTCGGTTGTGCCGAAAATCAGCGTCGTTGTCGGCAATTCTTTCGGAGCGGGCAATTACGCTCTTTGCGGCAAAGCCTACGACCCTGCGTTCATCATCGCGTGGCCCAATGCAAAATACGCCGTCATGGGCGGCGATCAGGCCGCTCATACTCTTTTTCAGCTTGAAAAGAGAAAAGCGGAAAGGCTTGGAGAAAAATGGGATGAAGGGCAAGCTGAGGAAAGGTGGAAGGTGCTCAGTAAAAAATATTGCGAGCAGACAGACATCCGCTACGGCGCGGCGAGAGGATGGGTCGACGCAATTGCGGCGCCGCATAAAACCCGCGATATACTGCGCGAATTTTTGATTTGCGTTTCAAGAAACCCAAACCGCGACAGGCGGTTTCATACAGGAGTGATTCAGGTCTGATGAGTGTAAAAATTGGTAATGGACAAGGGTTTTGGGGAGACTGCATTTCGGCGCCTGAGCGGCTGGTGGGGCAGGTTCCCGACCTCGATTATTTAACATTGGAATATCTGGCGGAAGTGTCTCTTTCGATCATGGCGATCCACAAAGAAAAAAACCCCGATCTCGGCTACGCGCGCGATTTTATTGAATCTTTGAAATCTTTACTGCCGTTTTGGGAAAAGGGACAGAAATTCAAAATCATAACGAATGCGGGAGGGCTGAATCCCAAAGCCTGCGCAAGGGCTTGCATAGAACTTCTGGAAGACAGCCTGAAACGACCGGTGACCGTCGGGGTTGTTGTGGGAGACGATATCCTTCACCTGATTGACAGTTCATCCCATTTTGACAATCTTGATACAGGAGATCATTTTGATTCCATTCACGATCAGCTGGTGACGGCAAATGCCTACATTGGGGCCGAGCCGATAGTCAAGGCGCTCAATGCCGGCGCTGAAATCGTCATTGCCGGGCGGGTGGCCGACCCCAGCCTGACTGTTGCGGCTTCCGCGGCGCATTTTGGCTGGAGTTTTGATGATTACGACCGCCTGGCAGGAGCCACGGTTGCCGGTCATTTGATCGAGTGCGGCACGCAAGTGACCGGAGGGATCTCGACCGACTGGCTCTCGCTGCCCGATGTAGCTAATATCTCATTTCCTTATGTCGAAATGGAGGAAGACGGGACGTTTGTCGTCACTAAGGCGCCCAAAACCGGGGGGCGCGTCGATGAAATGACTGTTAAGGAGCAGCTTTTATACGAGCTGGGCGATCCTGGAAGCTACCTTTCTCCGGACGTTACAGTTTCGTTCAACGATATCACCGTCCAAGAGGAAAAGGAAAATCGAGTGCGGGTTTCCGGAGCGAGGGGCAGAACCCCTTCCGACACATTCAAAGTGAGCGTCTCATACCGGGACGGGTTTAAGGCTGAAGGAACCCTTGTTGTTTGGGGGGACAAAGCTGACGAAAAGGCGCGTAAAGCCGGCGAGATGATTTTGGAGAGGCTGAAGCTGTCGGGCTGCACTTACGATGAAACTTTAATCGAGTGCCTGGGAATGGGAGATGCCGTTCCCGGTCTTGTCAAAGGTGATTGCGAGGCGATCGAGTCCGTTCTCAGAATTGTTGTCAAAGATCCTGATAAGGATGCCGTTGAGCGGTTCACAAAGGAAATCGCATCGCTTGTCGCCTGCGGCCCTCCGGGTACGACGGGATACACGACCGGCCGTCCTCCTGTTAGGGAAGTTTTCGGCTTTTGGCCATGCCTTGTCCCCAAAGGCGACCTTGAGATATTATCCGATGTAATTGAGGTGAACAAATGAGCGAAGTCAAATTGATTGAGATCGCATACGCGCGAAGCGGAGACAAAGGGGCAAATGCCAACATCGGCGTCATCGCCTACACAGGCGAGGGTTACGAGTTTATCAAAAAGACCCTTACCCCCGAAGTTGTCAAAGATTACTTTACAGGTATTTATCCGCATCGGGTGGAGAGGTTCGAGCTTCCCAATCTCACTGCCCTTAATTTTGTGCTGCATGGAGCTTTAGACGGAGGAGGAAGCCGCTCTCTTCGAGTCGATGCCCAAGGAAAAGCTTTGGGGCAGGCGCTCTTGCAAATGAAAATCGAAGTGCCCGATGAGGAGCTTTCGAAAATGAGGAAGCCGACATGAGCGAATTTTTAAAAGTTGAGCAGCCCTATCCCGGCATCGCCGTGATGAGCCTCAACCGGCCCGAAGTGAAAAACGCCCTTTCAATCGAACTGATGAAAGCCATGATTTCGTCCATCCGCGATATTCAGGAAAATCCCGATGAGCGGATTCTCATTATGAGGGGGGAAGGGGGCGTGTTTTGCACAGGGCTTGATTTGAAAGAGTCCATGGATTTAAACAGCGCCGAAGAGTCGGCCAATA
>SLFE01000197.1 GCA_007124415.1 Waddliaceae bacterium
ATAGCTACTTGCAAAAAGGTGGGGAAGGTCTGCAAAAAAAAGAGCTATTTTTTACGGTAGAATGACTGCCTCAGGAAAGGGATTGAAAGAAGCCATCTGAACCTTAGATATTTAGGTTCTCTGAATTCAGGAATTCCGATTGTCATGCCGAGATACCCCTCTTTCGGATCCTGCTTATAGGTGCCGAAAAGGCGGTCCCAAAGAGAGAGATTGAAACCGAAGTTGCTATTAGTTTCGGATTTGATGACAGAGTGATGAACCCGATGCATTTCAGGAGTGACGACCAACCACCTGACAAACCATTCCAGCCTGGAGGGAATGACGATATTCGTGTGGGTGAACATCGATCCCGCATTCAGAAACACCTCGAAAAGCAAAACTCCTAGAGGAACGATGCCGAATGCCGCGACAATCATGATCTTGATCCCCATGGATAGGATCATCTCGACAGGATGAAATCGCAAGCCCGTGCTCACGTCGAAGTCGAGGTCGGCATGATGCATCTTATGAAAACGCCAAAACCCCGGAACGGCATGAAACATCACATGCTGCAAGTAAATCGAAAGGTCGAGAATCAAAAGGCCCAAAGCAATATTCAGCCAGTAAGGATATTGATAGTAATGAAACATCCCCCATTGTTGCTCTGTTGACAAAAAGCTCACTTCCACCGCTAAAAGAGGAAAAACAAGCTTAAGCAGCAAGATGCTGACAACGAGAATGGCCAGATTGGCGAACCACCGCCTCCCCTTATAACCGTATGACTTTCTACGAGGGGATAAAATTTCCGATAAAGCTAAAAGCCCTAAAAGCGACAAAAAAGCCAAGACACGAAATAAGTTGGGATTTTCTAATATCCATTGTTGGATCATAGATGTGTTTTATCCGGAGTCCGAATTTACATCAAATGCAAAACCAGCCTCACACGAAAACTAAGCCTCGGATTCTTCGAGTTCGGCAAGTTCGGCTTCGTAGTATTGAAGCTCGTCAAGCTCGCCTTCCTGTTTGGCGATAGTGACGGCGACCACAGCGTCTCCCATGCTGTTGACGACAGCGGAAATCATTTCGCGGACGCGGTCGATGCCGAAAAGCACCCCGACCCCTTCGAGGGGAAGACCCGCGGAAGATAAAACAGCGGAAAGCATCAAAATCCCCGATCCGGGAATACCCGCGGCTCCGACGGCGGAAAGGACGGCGGTGATGACCACGGTTATGAGCGTCATAAAATCCAGATGGATGCCGTAGGCATTCGAGATTAAAATGGCGGCCATCCCCTGAAAGATGGCGGCGCCGGCCATGTTGATGGTCGAACCGAGAGGCATGACAAAGCTCGAGATATTTTTCGATACCCCCAAATGCTCCTGGACGCATTGCATGGAAACCGGAAGAGTCGCCGAGCTGCTGCATGTACCGAAGGCCACGGTTATCGCATCCCACATCCCCTTAAAGAATGGCCAGGGGTTCAATCTCGCCACAAACACAAGCATCCCGCCAAAAACAAAAAAGAGCTGTATGAGGCAGGCGATATAATAAACCGATAAGAACTTAGCCAGCGATAAAAGCACATCCTTGTCAAAACAGGATGACCGGGGCTAATGTCGACTTTATGCAGACAATCCACCTGCACAATTACGACGGAGAGCCGGCCTATTCGCAAAGTGAGTATTAACGGTCGGCTTTTGTAAGCTCCTCCTCTTCGCCAGGGGCTTTCATGGGGTTAACCCCGACATAATAAATGCGATGCAGCCTTAGGCTGTCATCGGACTCCGACACCCCCGGAGCAGCTTGAGCGGAAAGGGAAAAAGTAATAACAGAAGCTAGAATAGTCAGGCTTATTTTCCTCATAAGTAATCCTTTTGTTGCAGATTTAAAAATCAATAATATTTTTTTGAATAATAAAAATAAACACTTTTCGGTTCTTGTGAAGAATTGGGGGCCGAAATTCAGTGGGTTAAACAAGCTATTTCAACGATAAAGCGATATGAACGATAAGAAGCATCAATGCTCCACAATCTCAGCGTCGCTTCCTACTAAATCTGCAACATAAGCTATTAGAATTCAGGCCCGAATTCGTTCATTATTTCAAATCAACAACTCAGTATGACCCGTGTTAATTCAGAGTGGGGAAGCTCCTTTTCTTCTTTTATTTTTCTCATTCCACCAGGAGTTCTCGCTGATCATTAACCACTCAAATTTAGAATGTTATAGCCACCGAGAAAATGGAGAAATATGAGGAATGTTATTTATATTTTACGGAAATATGGTTTAAACACTCTCAAGTTTCCTCTCTGAGCTCTCGGTAAACTCCTAAGTAACTTGCATTTAAGTTCTTTACATCAAACATAAAATCAACGCGGGGAACGCCGAGGGAGATTAAAAAATAAATATATTCTCCGCCACCCTGCGTCACAGCGTCTCCGCGTTAAAATTTCGCGAAAAACGGGAACTCCTGTCATTCCACCTCTTTTAGCCAATTCCATAATCGTTCTATCGGATTCAAGTTCGGGCTATAATGTGGCAATCCGCCCCCAATTCTTCACATGAGCCTGAAAAATTGAGCGGAAATCTCAACACGATTTAAGAAGAAAACTAGGGAGTGCAAGGTTCGCCTTCCTGTTGATGACGTGGAGACCGAAGGAAACTTAAGTTATATTTTCGAGGTCGAACGTCGTTAGCAGGATGGTGAAGATTGCGGCAGATAATCAAAGAATTTTATAGACTAGACACTAAGCTTCGGATTCCTCGAGTTCGGCGAGTTCGGCTTGGTAGTATTGAAGCTCGTCGAGCTCGCCTTCTTGCTTGGCGATAGTGACGGCGACCACGGCGTCTCCCATACTATTGACGACAGCGGAAATCATTTCGCGGACGCGGTCGATGCCGAAAAGTACTCCGACCCCTTCAAGCGGCAGTCCCGCAGAGGCCAAAACGGCCGAGAGCATCAAAATTCCCGAGCCGGGTATGCCTGCAGCTCCAACGGCGGAAAGAACGGCGGTGATGACCACGGTAATGAGCGTCATAAAGTCCAGGTGGATGCCGTAGGCATTCGAGATAAAAATGGCGGCCATGCCCTGAAAGATGGCAGCGCCGGCCATGTTGATGGTCGAACCGAGGGGCATGACAAAACTGGAAATATTTTTCGACACTCCCAAATGCTCCTGAACGCATTGCATGGAGACGGGAAGGGTTGCCGAGCTGCTGCATGTGCCGAAAGCCACGGTCATGGCATCCCACATCCCCTTGAAAAATGGCCGGGGATTAAGCCTTGCGACAAACACAAGCATCCCGCCAAAAACTACAAAGAGCTGTATGAGGCAGGCAATATAGTAAACCGACAAGAACTTTGCTAGCGAATAGAGCACCTCCTTGTCGAATCGTCCCGCCACCCAAGCCATGATTGCAAAGACCCCGAGGGGCGACAGCTCCATAACAATGGAGGTGAGAGAGTACATGACTTCGGAAGTCGCTTCCATAATATCGAGAAGAGGGCGCCCTTTCTCTCCGGCAAAATTGATGGCGACGCCGAGGAAAATCGCAAAAACAATCACTTGTAGAATGTGGTGGTTCGAGATAAGCGAGGCAAAGGGATTGGTAGGTATGAGATTGGAAAAAATCTGCCCCATTCCCATAGGCTCGACTTCGCTGATCGGCTGCAGGGGCGTGATCTCGATTCCATGTCCGACGTTGAACAAGTAAGCAAAAGACAGGCCGAGGGCAATGCTGATCAATGTCGTAATTAAATAAAATCCTAGCGTTTTCAGACCGACGCGGCCCAGTTTTTTCGGATCGTGAATGCTGGTGATGCCTACTGTCATCGACGCGAGGACAAGAGGCACGATAATCATGCTGATGAGCTTGAGAAACACCTCGCCGATAGGATACAGCAGTTCCGCTTGCGGACCCAGAGTCCAGCCGACTGCCATTCCGGCAAACATCGCGATTATGATCTTAACCCAAAGTTTCATCTTAAGCTTCGCTGCCCTCCAGTTCTACAAAGGCTTGGCAATAACAATCCAAATCAAGCTCGCCTTCCTGCTTGGCGATAGTGACGGCAACCACAGCATCGCCCATCACATTCAAAGCTGTCCCGATCATGTCGCGCAGGCGGTCGACTGCCGCGAGCACAAAGAGACCTTCAAAGGGAAGTCCAACAGATGTTAGCACAACCGACATCATAATGAAACCCTGTCCGGGAATTCCCGCCGTCCCCACAGCTGATAATGTTGCGGTAATCACAATGGTCAAAATCGAATAAATATCCAAATGAATTCCATAGGCCTGGGAAATGAATATCGCCGCCATTCCCTGAAAAATCGCCGTACCGTTCATATTGATTGTCGATCCGAGGGGCAGGACAAAGCTGGTGATATTTTTTGAAACACCCAGGTTTTCATGCACGCATTGCATAGATACGGGAAGACTTGCCGAGCTGCTTCCCGTGCTGAAGGCCACCACCACGGCAGACCAAATGCCCTTCATAAAGTGTATCGGGTTCAATCCGGCAATCAGACGTAAAATTCCGAAAAAGACAATCCCCACAAACAACAAGCAAGCGGCATAATAAATCAGCACAAACTGCGCCAGCTTCATCATCGCGCCAAATCCGAGCGACCCTGCTACCCAGGCCATGATCCCGAAAACGCCGATTGGAGCGAACTTCATGACAATCGATGTGAGATGATACATAACTTCGGCAAGGGATTCGATCGCCTCGAGAAGCGGCCGCCCTTTTTCCCCGGTCAAATTAATGGCCACGCCCAAAAACGCCGAAAAAACAATAATCTGGAGAGCATTTCCCGATACAAGAGAGGCGAACGGGTTGGAAGGGACGATGGATTTGAAAATGTCCACTAAGCTTTGCGGCTCGGTAATGGTGATCGGGGTTTGAGCCATCTCTTCGGAAAATCCGATGCCCGGCTCGAAATAAGTGGCAAAAGCGATGCCAAGACCTATGCTAAGGACCGTGGTTATCAGATAAAAGAGGAGGGTTTTGATTCCGAGGCGCCCGAGTTTTTTCGGATCGTGAACACCGCAGACGCCCAGCGTCATGGACGCGAAAATAAGAAGAACCACAAGCATGCGGATCAACTCAAGGAACACCGTTCCCAAAGGCTGCAGGATTGCAGCGTTGTAGCCGGTCAAGTTCATGACTGTTCCGACGAGAATTCCGGCGATCATCGCGATAATTATTTGCAGCCAGAGCTTCATTTTGCCCCCACCTTCATTTTGATTTTATCCAATATGTTTTCCCAATGCTCAGCGCCGTCCACAATTTTCAATCGCATATTCACGCTGCAGATCGGAAGCGCAGTTTCAATGTCCTCAGGAAGTTTCACCAAATCCTTTTCCGTACAGATCAAATATTCAGCCCCACGCTTGGCGCACTCTTCGGAAAACTTTTTCAATTTCTTTTTGCCGGGAAGGGTGTGATCCAGGCAGATAAGCTCGGAGACGACCGATACTCCTTGACTCTCAACAAGCGTCTTGAAGTTTTCGGGCTTGGCAATCCCGCAAAACAGCCCGGCCTTTTTACCGCTTAAAGAAGGAACTCCTTGACCGGAGATCGACTCAATCGAACTGATTTGAGGACAAACCCCGACCATCGGAGCTTGTGAATAAGTCTTCAGTTTGCCTGCGACATCGGCCAGCTGCCGGCAGCTAGTGATGTGATTGACAACGATCAGATCCGCCCGCTTCAAAGCGTCCGGGTGGTCGCGCAAAAAGCCTCTTGGAAGAAAGTGCCCCTCCCCGAGCGGATCAGATGCGTCCAGAACAACGATTTCGAACTCTCTGGCAAGGCGCCTGTGCTGCATGCCGTCGTCCAGAATGATCACTTCCGCACCGCTCTTTGCCGCCATAATCGACGACTGGACCCTTTTCTTGCCGACATAGACCAGCGCCTTGGGCAGGCGTCTAGACAGCAGATAAGGTTCATCGCCGGATTGTGAGGCTGAAAATTCCGGACCTTTTCCCTTTGAGAGGACTAGCGGAGTTCTGCGAAGTTCCGAGGGGCTTCTATAACCTCTCAGAAGAAGCGCTATTTTGTGATTTTCAATCAAGGATTCGGCCAGCATAAGGGTCACGGGAGTCTTTCCCGTCCCCCCCGCGACAATGTTGCCCACGCTCACCACGACAGGAACCGGAGGGTAATAGCAAGCGATCAAGCCTTTGTTAAAGGCCCAGTTCCGGGTTTTAACGGCAGCCTGATACCCGAAACTTAAAAATTTTAAGCCGTGAGTGGTCATTTTGGGGACAAAGCCGCGCCTTTTTCCCAGAATCACGTCCAAAATGTACCGTTCGCATTGTTTTTTCATGCTTGCATATTAGGGGCGAAAAGGCGATTGACCGCTCTTTTTCCAT